>CBFGYW010000334.1:0-2649 GCA_965653085.1 uncultured Salinimicrobium sp. | reverse complement strand
TTCCTATTTTCAGGTGGATATAACCTTTCTCATCTTCTGATCTGTATAAGGCATAGCTGAAGATCGTACGGGACAGCGCCTTGTTGAATTTGGGCTTGTTCTTCTTGATCTCTTCATTCTCCTTCAGAAGGGCATTCAGTTCATTCCCTGTAGCCTCGTAAGTGATGGCGGCGACTTCCTTCTGAATCTCACGGGACTTCCGATTGTCGTTGGTGAAATGCTGAAGCACCCGTTTCCTGATGTTCTTGCTTTTGCCGATATAGATGATCTGGCCTTTGGAATTGTGCAGATAATAGACTCCGGTGATGCTGGGCAATTCCTCCAGAAGCTGAATCAGCTTGGTGTCCATTGTGATCTTCGGCTTGGACTTCACTGAACTGATTAGGATTTCCTTGCTGCTGTCTTTTGCCAGCAGCATCTTGAACAGCTTCACTGTGGCCTGGGCATCGCCGTTGGCCCTGTGCCTGTCGCTTACCGGAATCCCAAGTGCCCTGGCAAGTTTTCCGAGGCTGTATGAAGGCTGTCCCGGCATCAGTTTCTGGGCCAGCTCCACGGTGCACAGGCTCTCCCGGTCATATTCGAATCCCAGCCTTCCAAATTCCGTGGAAAGGATCCTGTAATCGAAATTGGCGTTGTGGGCAACAAGGATACAGTCTGAAGTTATCTCCACGATCCGCTTGGCCACCTCAAAGAATTTGGGGGCATTGCGCAGCATCTCGTTGTTTATTCCGGTAAGGCCTACCACGAAGGGCTGGATAGGGATTTCAGGATTAATAAGGCTAATAAACTGGTCTACGACTTTATGGCCATCGAATCTGTATATGGCTATTTCAGTAATTCCTTCTTCATTATACTTCCCGCCGGTAGTTTCTATGTCTAAAATCGCGTACAAAGGTTCTTCTCCAAATATTAATTATAGTTTCTCTCTCCAAAGATTGCGCTCCCGATCCTCACCATATTGCTTCCACATTCCAGCGCAATCCCGTAATCTCCGCTCATTCCCATGGACAGGACACTGAAAGAGGGGTAGGTTTTTTTCAGGCTGTCAAAAGAGGTTTTTAAATAACTGAATTCTTCCCGGATCTTGGCCTCATTTTCTGTTAAAGTTGCCATTCCCATCAGGCCGACTATCTCCACGTGCTCCATCTCTTCGTATTCTGAAGACTGAAGCACTTCTTTAGCCTCATCAAGAGTTATTCCATTTTTAGTGTCCTCTTCAGCTATTTTTATCTGAAGAAGACACTTAATAACCCGCTCATTCTTAGCGGCTTCTTTTTCTATCTCCTTCAGAAGTTTCAGGCTGTCCACCGCATGGATCAGATGCACATAGGGCGCCATATATTTCACCTTGTTCCGCTGCACCTTCCCAACCATATGCCACTCGATATCCTTCGGCAGGTCTTCCCACTTTTGAGTCATTTCCTGCACCTTGTTCTCCCCAAAAACCCGTTGCCCTGCCTCGTAAGTTTCCATGAGGGCCTCGTTGGGGTAGGTCTTTGAAATAGCCACCAGGCTTACCTCCTCAGGAAGACTGCTTTTTATTCTTTTTAAATTTTCTGAAATGCTCATTTCTCCTGTCTTTTAATTCAGCTGTTCGCCTTCAGTTGTCAGAATTCATAGATAGTGAGTCCACTTCTGAGTTTCGGTTCGATATAGGTGCTCTTCGGGGGCATGGTGAGCCCTTCTTCCGCCACCTGCTTCAGTTCAGAGATGCTTAGCGGAAGCATTCCGAAACCAACAGCGAATTCCCCTCTGTCTATGGCTTCCTTTACTTCAAAGGATTCATTCCTTCCGGGAATATAGGCGATCCTGTGATCGTTCCTCAGGTCTTCGATTCCCAGGATGGGTTTTAATATCTTCAAATATAGGATATATGGATCTAGGGAACTTAGGGAATCCTGGAAATCATACTTTGTCTTCCGAAGGTAGAGCGAATAGAATTCCCCCTCCAGGTACATCGAGAAGTGATGCTTCTTTGAAGGCCTGTAGATCTCACTGCCCCGGTTCTCTATCCGGAACCACTCATCCAGCTTAATCAGAAATTCCTTCTTCGTCAGCCCGTTGAGGTCTCGCACCAGACGGTTGAACTCGTAGAGCTTCAGATTGCTTTCTGCGATGAGGTAGCTCATAAAGAAATTATAGGATTCCTGCCCGGTATGCTGAGGATTTGCGGCCTGCGCCTCCCTTGCCAGCAGCCAGGAAGAGGCGCTTCGGTGGTGACCGTCGGCAATATAGATGCAGGGCATCTTTTCGAATTCCTCCCTGATCTTCCCAGTCACATCGGGCTGGTCTACCTTCCACAGGTAATGCGTGTCCTTGTTGAAGGAGGTGAATTCGTACTCCGGCCTCTGGGCCATCGTATCCTTCATGATGCAGTTGATAACCTCGCTATCGGGATATGTCAGCAGCACGGGTTCGGTATTGAAGCCCACCACCTGCAGGTACTCCTTGAAAAGTTTTTCCCTGAGGGCGATGGTATCCTCGTGTTTCTTGATCACGTTCTGTTCGTAATCGTCCACACTGGCCGCAGCAATGATCCCGCAGTAGCTGTGGTTCCTGGACTTCGTCTTGTAAATGTAATAACAGGGCTGCTCATCCTGAATAAAAACCTCCTCTTCCTTGAATTCCAGGTAGCGGTTCTTGACAAGC
>CBFGYW010000333.1:0-2652 GCA_965653085.1 uncultured Salinimicrobium sp. | reverse complement strand
ATGTCGCCGCCTTTCTTTTAAACCCCCTCATCTGATGATGAGGGGGTTTTTTTATGCCACGAATGCACGAATGTCAGACGTGTTTATTCGTAGCTTATTTCACCTGATAAGGCAGATAGTCGCTCATGGATAACCGAAAATATCCGAAAGCGAAGTTTTCGGGGTTGGATTGGTTGATGATATTTCCCCTTGCCACGGTAGGCTGGGTCTGAAAAGGGCCGGCATTGGACCCCGCCTGGGAACGCAGGATGTACATATATTCATAGAACCTCCTGGAGATGCCCTGGATCTCGAAGAGTACCTCGTCTCCCTTCTTGAGATCCTCATCACTGAAGAAGGCAAAGGTGCGGTTTCCGTTGGTGAATTCATCATCATAGATCTGCAGCGAGATCATTTCATGGTATAAACGGAACAGATAATAGTTATCTTCCGCAGCAGGATCGGTATAATATACCTTCAGTTCAACTTCATCCCCGCTAAAGCCTCCATTATCGGTCTGCTCTACGTATTCGAGTTCGGGAACAGGCTGCAGACTTTCGCTTGCGGTATAAAGTTCTTCCTTATATTCTATCTGCAGATGGTAATATTCATCAGGGGTGGGGGTAAAGCCCTCATGGGTATAGACGCCCGGCTGGGTTTCCTCAAAAATATATTCTTCTCCCGCATCGCTGGTCACCGTAACTATTGCCGCTTCTACAGGGGGCATAGTGTTGGAAAAGAAGGGCGCGGTCTCTGAGAGCTTAATATATAGTGGGAGATCGGGGTTTTCCTGGTTCCAGACCAGGGAGGCTTCGATCACCAGCCGGGGTGCGGATTCTTCCAGATCCACTTCCACGACCTCCTCGCAACTCGAAAAGAGCAGGGCAAAGGCGAGACTCAGGCTGATAAGATTTCTTTTCATGATCCTAGAATTTAAAGTTATAGGTGACTGAAGGGATGATTCCGAAAAGGGATAATCTGACAGCCTCATTCTGAAGGGTTTCCTCATTTCTTCTGAAATTTAGGGAAACGGCGTTCATGCGGTTGTAGATGTTATAGATACCGAAATTCCAGGAGGACTGATAGTTCTCAGCCGATGGTTTTGGGATGTAGGTCGCCGAGATGTCGAGCCGGTGGTAGGAGGGCAGCCGGTTGCTGTTCCTGGGGGAATATACGGGGATGCTCATGTCTTCGAACTCATACATGGCCGTAGGGTAGGTGGTAGGCAGGCCCGTCTGAAAAATAAAGTTGGCGCCAAAACTCCATTTCTCGTTCAGTTCATAAGTTGCAACCAGGGCCAGATCGTGGGTCTTGTCGTAAGCTGTAGCATACCATTCCCCATTATTGATGCCCATCTCCTGCGGTGTTCTTCCGGGGGTCTTCTGCTCTGATCGGGAAAGGGTGTAGGCGAGCCATCCGGTAAGGCTTCCAAGATTTT
This sequence comes from uncultured Salinimicrobium sp., assembly GCA_965653085.1. Classification (GTDB taxonomy): domain Bacteria; phylum Bacteroidota; class Bacteroidia; order Flavobacteriales; family Flavobacteriaceae; genus Salinimicrobium. The sequence goes on along the minus strand of CBFGYW010000333.1, from coordinate 1,235 downwards.
TTCTGAAGAGGAATTCGAGTCCGTAGGCTTGTGCCTGTCCGGGGAGGATGGCCTGCTCTATGGCATCGTTGGCGATAAGATTGGCCCCATCGATATAATCCAGGCGGTTTCTGATTGTTTTGTAAAAGCTTTCAAACTCTACGGAATAGGTGTCTTCGGCAAAGTTCCTGTAGTATCCCACGGCGACCTGATCCAGGGACTGGGGCTCAATATACTTCCCGCTGGGTGCCCATACGTCCAGAGGAGTAGGAGAGCTGGTATTGGTGATGAGATGCAGATACTGGGTCATCCGGTTGTAGCTTGCCTTCACCGACTGATCCCCATTGATGGTATAGGCCATGGAGAGCCGGGGTTCCAGGTTCCCGAAGAACTTTTCGACCTTGTTCCTGGAAAGGCTGGAGGTGCCAACTGGGTCTACTTCCTCATAGATTTGGAGCTCCTCGTTGAAGCGTATAGGCTGATCCTGGGGGTAAAGGTTCAATTCCTGTCCCAGGCGGGAAAAGCTGCTGTATCTTAGTCCGTATTCGGCATTGAAATTCTTTGTAAGGGAATGCTGCACGGAAAGGTAGATGCTGCTTTCAAAGGCGTACTTCTTGGTGAGCTCCCTGGAGATAATCCCGGAAGTAGCGGAGCTGGGTTCGATCTCACCGGGATTGAAGGAGTAGTAGGTGCTCTGTATTCCGTAGTCCAGAGTGATATCGTCATTCAGGAAATGGTCAAAATCGTATTTGATGTTGAGATTCTGAATCCCGCTGTTCCAGTTGAAGCCTACGAAATCGAGGGTTAATCCGTAGTAATAGTCGCTGTAGATCACAGACAGGTTGGTGAACAGCCGGTCGTTCAGCAAATGGTTCCAGCGAAGGTTGAAGATGGCGTTTCCGTATCTATTGTTGAAGCTTTCGCTGATATTGAAAACATCCCGTCCGAAATAACCGGAGAAGAGGAATCGATTCTTCTCATCGAGCTGGAAATTCAGTTTGGTATTGAGGTCGTAGAAGTAGGCTGAGTTGGGATTATCGGCTAGTTTCAAAAACAGATGGGCATAGGAGCTGCGGCCTCCTACCAAAAATGAGGCTTTATCTTTAATGATGGGGCCTTCAGCGAGGAGTCGGCTGGAGATGACCCCTATTCCACCCTGGGCTTCAAATTCCCGGCTGTTTCCGTCCTTCTGAAAGATGTCCAGTACGGAAGATACCCTTCCCCCGTAATTGGCGGGAATTCCGCCCTTATAGAGT
>CBFGYW010000332.1:0-2657 GCA_965653085.1 uncultured Salinimicrobium sp. | reverse complement strand
GGTGGGATCACAGGACAGGCTGAGGCCATTCGTCTTGCTATCTCCAGAGCCATGGTAGAGTTGGATGCTGAGAACAGACTTACCCTGAAACCAGAAGGTTTGTTGACCAGAGATCCAAGAATGGTGGAACGTAAGAAATTCGGACAGAAGAAAGCCCGTAAGAAATTCCAGTTCTCCAAACGTTAATATTTACTGGTGCCACGTCACCAAAGTTCATTTACAAACTAAATTATGTTGTTAACCACCTGTCACTCGTGCTTCGACAAGCTCAGCATGACAACAGGGGGAGTTAGTTTAGCATCTAAATAGGGAAGGCCAGATCGCAGATCGCCACTTGTCTATTGCTATCTCAACAGAACGTAAACTATTACAAAAATGGCAAACAAAGTAGAAGTCAAAGAATTACTTGACGCAGGTGTACATTTTGGACACCTTACCAGAAGATGGAACCCAAACATGGCCCCATATATCTATATGGAGCGCAACGGGATTCACATCATCAACCTTTACAAAAGTGCTGCTAAAATGCAGGAGGCCGGTGAAGCCCTTAGCAAAATTGCAGCCAGCGGTAGAAAGATCCTTTTCGTAGCTACCAAGAAACAAGCAAAAGAAATCGTTGCTGAACTTGCTGAAAAAGCCAATATGCCTTACATCACTGAAAGATGGCCTGGTGGTATGTTGACCAACTTCATCACCATCAGAAAAGCTGTTAAGAAAATGGCCTCCATTGATAGAATGAAGAAGGATGGTACTTTCAACACTCTTTCCAAAAAAGAACGCTTACAAGTAGACCGTTTAAGAGCTAAGTTGGAGAAAAACTTAGGATCAATCTCTGAAATGAGCCGCCTTCCAGGTGCCCTTTTCGTGGTTGACATCACTCGTGAACACATCGCGGTTAAAGAAGCTCAGAAATTAAACATTCCAATTTTTGCAATGGTCGATACCAATTCAGATCCAAGAGATGTTGATTATGTGATCCCTGCAAACGACGATGCTTCAAAATCCATCAACAAAGTGGTTTCTTATATGTCTGAAGCTATCATCGAAGGTCTTTCCGAAAGAAAGGCTTCCGGTAAAGAAGACAGGGAAGAGGACAGCGAAGACAGACCAGAAAGAACAAAAAGAGCTCCTAAAGCTGCTAAGGCAGCCGTAGAGGCAGAAGTTCCTTCTACCGATCCGGAAGATGTAAAAGCAATGAAAGAAGCTCAGGAGCCAGTTAGACTTCAGTCTAAATCTGAGACCCTTGACAAAGCTGCTTCATCTGAAGAGGAAGAATAGATCTATATAAACCTTAATATGAGAGTCGTTTAGTTTTTTTCACAGGCAAAAGGACTAAACGACTTATCAATTTAAACATAAAAATTTAAGACTATGGCAAATATAACCGCCGCAGAAGTAAATAAACTGAGACAGGCTACCGGTGCCGGAATGATGGATTGCAAAAAAGCCCTGGTGGAAGCCGAAGGAAACTTCGACACTGCGATCGAGATCCTTCGTAAGAAAGGTCAGAAAGTAGCTGCAAACCGTGCCGACAGAGATTCTTCTGAAGGAGCTGTGATCGCTGTCGTTAATTCCGACAATACCAAAGGGGTGATCGTTTCTCTTAACTGTGAGACCGACTTCGTTGCCAAGAACGAATCTTTCGTGAAAATGGCTACCGATTTTGCTGAACTTGCCCTTGGAACTTCTTCAAAAGAAGAGTTGCTTGCTAAAGATTACAACGGACTTACTGTTCAGGATAAACTTACCGAGCAGACCGGAGTTATTGGAGAGAAGATCGAGATAGGTGACTACAGAACCCTGGAGGCTCCTTTCGTAGGTTCTTACATCCACGCCGGAAACAAAATTGCTGTTCTTACCGGACTTTCAAAGAAAGTTGACAACGGAGAAGAAGTGGCTAAAAACGTTTCAATGCAGGCTGCTGCGATGAATCCTGTTGCCCTTAACGAGGCTGGAGTTGATCAATCGGTTATCGACAAGGAGATCGAGATCGCCAAAGATCAGCTGCGTCAGGAAGGCAAGCCAGAAGCTATGCTTGATAACATCGCCAAAGGAAAGATCAACCGTTTCTTCAAGGACAACACCCTTGTGAACCAGGATTTCATTAAGGACAGCAAAATGAGCGTTGCCGAGTACGTGAAAACTGCCGATAACGATCTTACTGTTGTTGCTTTTGAAAGAGTAGCTTTAGGATAGAATATCTTTAGTTATAATATTGGCCTCACAGGTTTTTTGTACTTGTGAGGCCTTTTTAATTATTGATTTCTGGCCGTTGAGCAACCTGATGATGGTGTCGCTCCTCCGGAGCTTAGATATTGGGGAAACATTTTCTACTAAGATGCACCTCCTCCGGAGGTCTATTTGGCCCTGATTAACTGAGGGGATACTTCGGTGAACATTTTTCTACTAAAATGTCCATTCCAGGGTGGTCTAATTGAAACTGCTAAAGATAGAGAGACATTTTTCTACCAGGATGTACATCCCAGGGAGGCCTAATTGACACTGCTAAGATGGGAGACATTTTTTTTTACCAAACGGAATTCACAGGAAGCCAAAATTCCCCAGAGCATACTCCTAATGCCCCAGAGGGGCAAAATCTTGGTAGTGTCTCGTCCTGAAATAGGTTTACACAATAATCAATAAAATGAAAGTAAAAA
>CBFGYW010000331.1:0-2685 GCA_965653085.1 uncultured Salinimicrobium sp. | reverse complement strand
CCCCACCGGGTCTTTCAGAAATAAAATCTTGAAAATGCTGGAAGTGTATTGTCCTGTGACTACGGAATTCAGGAAATGGTCCGACAGGACGAAAAAGGTCATTACCCCCCTCTTCAAATCCTATATATTCGTGCATCTGGAAGAAAAGGACAGGAATAAGGTGTTCGCGGTTCCTTCCGTAGTGGGGTATCTCACCTGGCTTAAAAAACCTGCCATAGTCAAGGAGAAAGAGATCAGGACCTTGAGGACCTGGCTTGAGAGTGACAAATACGAAGAAGTGCAGGTACACGATTTTTCTCCGGGAGACCGGGTTACGATCAATAATGGAGCTTTGAAAGGAAAATCAGGGACGGTCCAGGAGGTCGGAAAGCGGGAGGTAAGACTCGTTCTGGAGTCCCTTGGATTTATAGTTACCACGCGGATCAGGGACCTTACCTGAGACTGTTACCGAAGAGATTATTCTTCCTGCTGTTCAAGATACTGGTCCTGTTTGTGCATATCAAGCCTGTAGGATAACCCGAAAGCCACCTGCCAGCGTGAAGGGGTGTCCTTGAAATTCAGAAGCCCCGAAGCATCCAGCTGAAAATTCTTATGGAACAGGTAAGCCAGCCCTGCTCTCGCAATCTCATCGCTGTAGATATCGCTCATGATGGTCTGGAATTCTCCAAAAGCTGCAAATTTGGGACTGAAGGAATGGGTGAGGGTGACAATCCCTTCATAGGAAGGGAACTCCTGGCCAATTTTATCGGCGATCAGGTTAATGACAAAAACCCAGCCGCCAGACCAGTTATTCTGGGAGATCAAAGCTACTTTCGGGGAGAAGTTACCTTCTCCGGGATAGAGGTAGGGGTTGTCATCTCCAAAAGTGAAATTTGCCCCTGCATACAGAGAGACTGCTGGAACCAGCTGCGACCAGTCAAACTTCTGATTGGCCCTCCAGCTGTACAGGTTGGGCTTCTTTTCACCTTTTTTATACGGGTCGTAAAGGAGATATTTAACTCCCAGGGTATTGTATTCGAAGTTTCTGTAGCTGAAATCCTGGGTACTGCCACCCCTGGTATATTCGGTCGCACTGGAAAGAAAATTTCCCATCAGCCTTATCTCCAGCTCCTCCAGTAACAGCCCGTACCTGACGGCATAATCCACGCCCCAGTATTCTGTCTGGGTTTCCAGAAGGCTGTGTTCATCATTTCCGAAGGTACCGCCTGCCTCGAACTGCAGCACGTTGGCCCCTACGGCAAAGGCACCCTGCGAATTCCCCGGCCGGTTGGAATTTATGGTTTCGGTATATTGGGAGTAGGAGGTGAAAGTTCCGAGAAGAAGAAACAGGAAAAGGCTGGAGTACAATCTCATGCTTTGATGGTTTTGTTCCTTCAAATATAGATATTTTCCCATTTTTCTCAGGCTTCAGGGTAGGTTTTGTTTCGGTAGAAGTGTAATTTTACCAAAAAAATAATAATGTTTGAAGCTTCCTTCTCCGATGTGATAGAGGTGGTGTTGATCATCCTTCTGATCTATTTCGGATTTAAACTCTTTATCCGCTGGTTCGGCCCCCTTATCCTTAAATATTTTCTGAAGAAGGTGGGGAAACAGTTCGAGAAAAAATTCGGGCAGTTTGACCCTACCCAGCAGCCTGGACAGCCAAAGAGACCTTCCGCAGGGACTTTTCAGAAAAAGCCGGGAAAGAATAAAAAGTCCACCAAAGATGTGGGGGAATATATCGATTACGAAGAAATTGACTAATTTCCATCTCAAAACATAATTTATGACCGGTTTTCTGAAGAAACTTCTTCCCCATTTTCTAGTTGTTCTTGGATTTATTGTTATTGCGGTTGCCTATTTTTATCCTATCCTGCAGGGGAAGGAAATTTATCAGAGTGATATCGCCCAATATATCGGGATGGCGAGGCAGCAGAATGAATTTCGCGCTGAGACAGGGGAGGAGCCCTACTGGACCGATGCTGCTTTTGGTGGTATGCCAACCTATCAGCTGGGGGCCCATTACCCGCATAATTATATAAAAAGCCTTGACAGTGCGCTGCGTTTTCTTCCCAGGCCTGCCGACTACCTTTTCCTTTATTTCATTGGGATCTATGTGCTGCTGCTGGTCCTGAGGGTCAACTATAAACTCGCTTTTCTGGGCGCCCTTGCCTTTGGGTTTTCGACCTATCTGATAATCATCCTGGGGGTAGGCCATAATGCCAAGGCCCACGCCATTGCATATATGCCACTGGTGCTGGGTGGGATCCTGCTCTGTTTCAGGGGGAAATTTTTGGGAGGTTTCCTGCTGCTGGCGTTTGGAATGGCCCTCGAAATTGGAGCCAACCACTTCCAGATGACCTACTACCTGCTCCTGCTGGTGATCGTGCTGGGTATTGTTTATCTTATTGATGCTTATAGGCGCAAAATGCTTCCGCATTTCTTCAAAGCACTTGGGGTTATGGTAGGAGCCGTGCTCCTTGCAGTGGGCGCGAATGCCACCAATCTTCTGGCTACTCAGGAATACACTGCCTTCAGTACCCGGGGAGATACCGGCCTGACCATAGCCCCAGATGGGTCCAAAGCTCCTGAAAGCGGGCTGGATTACGAGTATATTACTGAATACAGTTATGGAATTCTGGAGACCTTCAATCTGTTCATCCCGCGCTTTATGGGAGGTGCGAGAGCAGGGCTGGCTTACCTGCT
>CBFGYW010000330.1:0-2686 GCA_965653085.1 uncultured Salinimicrobium sp. | reverse complement strand
TCTCATTTGTCTGCAGCAGTACCAGCTTGGGGCTTTTGAAGGTCGACATCACCAGCTCCTTTTCCTGAACAGTATCAAGGTCCTGCATCAGGGAATCCAGATCCTGGGCATATCCACTGGGAAAGAGAAACAAAAGCCCTAAAAGTAATGGATTTTTCATCAGTCTAATTTTGAATAATTGGCACGTACATGTACGCTTATGTTTTCAGCGATATTCTTCCACAGGATCTTCGGGATTTCAATATCGTGGTCGGCAACCGGAACATTAAAATCCGCCTGTAGTTCCATACCTGTCTCCTTTACCTGGAGTTTTGCCTTTACTTCCCGGTCCTGTTTCACCCCGTGGATTTCCAGGACCCCCACCAGGCTTACCTCATAACTTCCAGGTTCTATAGGCTGTGGCTGTTCCTTAACTTCTCCTTTAAAAGTTGCGTAAGGATATTTCTGGCTCTCCATGAAATTCTCGTTGAAATGCTCCTGCATCTTCGCCTTTTCAAATTGAAAGCTCCTGATATTGACCCTGAAGGTGATCTCCCCGTTCTGGTGTTCCAGAGGGAGAGGCCATCATTTGCCTGGGCTGCTATATCTTCTATGGGTGCGGAAGAAAAAAAACCTGTTTCCACCGACGTGGATTTATAGATTTCCTGTCCGGTAGCCCCGGATATCACAAACAGCAGGAATACTATGTTCAATAGAATGTGCATCTTCTGATAATTTGTCAAGAGGGGGAACTTGAATTATGGATATAGAAAGCCTGAGATCCTTTCGGTTCTGTCAATTTAAAAGAGAATACAGTATGTTCTTAGTTGTTCTTTTCCTGGATCCTTATCAACACCTTTTCCACGATCCGGTTACAGTAGATCAGGTTGAATTCAAAGATCTCTTCAGGGGAGTACATTTTCCTGATTTCCTCTCGCAGCATGTTCTTGGCTCTTTTCAACCTCACCTTCACATTTGCTTCAGAAATGTTCAGAGCTTCCGAAGTCTCCCGCGTGCTCATCCCATTCAGTTCCCTGAGGGTGAATACGGTACGGTAGTTTTGCGGAATCTGCACCAGGGCTTCCTCCAGTATATGTTTAAGTTCGTTGTTCATGATGGCCTTCCCTGTATTGAGCTGTTGCGTAAACATTGGAATACCGTTTTCTTTCTCCGTTATTACAGAGGGGATCTCTTTCCTGAAGCTGAATTTCCGTGTCTTATGGTAGCAGTTGTTCAGCATTATCTTCACCAGCCAGGTCTTGAGGGTAGACCTGTTCTCGAACTTTTCGAGGTTCGTATAGGCATTTAGATAAGAATCCTGGATCAGGTCCTCTGTGTCGGGTTGGCTGAACCCATAACTTCTGCCAATCTTGAAAAGATAGGGATTGTACCGGCGCATAATGATCTCATACAAGGCAATCTCGCCTGAGAGTATTCTGGAAACAATTTCCAGGTCGCTTAAAACTTCAAATTGTCTTATATCTGTCATGACCTAGAGTTTTCTTGATCCTAATTAAAGTTAGTGATTTTTCCGAACCATTTTCGCATGTTCCAGATGTCCTTCCAAAACCGGAAGGACCTCTTCCAGCAGCGACTTTAGCTCCGCATTCCTGGCCTGCGGAATCAACAGGCTCTCCACAGCAGCTATCACCTTTTCGTGGTAGGCTACCTCGTTGTCTATGTACTCTTTGTCAAATTCCTCCTGCGGCAGGTCCCTCAGCCTTTCCCTGGTTGCCTGCGCATCCTTGTTCAGCGACTGACTTCCGGCATTATCCTGGGGAGTGACCCCTAGTCTTGTCACCAGGTCCACCGCCCGGTCTATGACCATCTGATGATCTGTGGCCATGGTATTTGCAAGTCCCAGCACCTCTTCATCATTGGAACGTTCTTTAGCTATTTCAGCAAAATCAATGTCAATCTGATTGGCTACCACCGCAATGGAAGCAATTTCAGCATCGCTAAGCTCAGATTTCTCGCCCTGGGCCATAATACTTGAAGTATGAATCCCGGAGCCAAGGAGGAGGCTGAAAATCAGTAATTTCTGAAGGATATTTTTCATGATCTATGAATTAAGTTGTTTCTTAAATAGAGTTAACAAACACGGAGGAGGTTACAGAAGAATCAGACTTTTTTAAATATTTTTTAAAGAAGACTTTACTTCTTTAACTTGACCTTCCCTTTCATCATGGGATGGAAAGAACAGTAATAGCTGAAGCTTTCCTTTACGGTAAGAGTCCAGGAATCATTTGGAGCAATAGTGGGGGAGGACCAGCGTTTTTTCTCTTCGGTCACATTGTGGATCACCATATCCTTGTTGACAAAGACTATGCTGTCTCCTTTTTTAACCTGAATATCTGAGGGGACGAATTTCATGTTCCTGAACTCCACCGTGTGGGTCACCGGCAGATAGACCTCAGGCGAGGAGGAGCTCCAGAAGGTTAAGGAAAGCAGGAGCAGGAATGCATTTCGGAAAAGGTACATCGACTTCATATTCTTTTTTTGAGAGTAAAAGAATAGAGTCGAAAGGCTATGCGAAGGTTACAGATTCCTTCTGAAGAAAATTTATTTTGTACTCACAGATGACTAGTAAGCCGAAGCTTCCTCCAGGGCCTTCATGTCTTCGGAACTCAGTTCCACGCCAGCAGCTTCCATAAAGGCCTTAATGTGGGTTTTTTTGGTCGCACTGGCTATGGGTGCGGTGACCAGG
>CBFGYW010000329.1:0-2703 GCA_965653085.1 uncultured Salinimicrobium sp. | reverse complement strand
ATATCTATAGATTGACAACAGATCTGGGCCAGGTGTACCATAAACAGCTGATCGTAAAATAGAGCTGCGGAAATAGCTTAAAAAGCCTCACCTAAGGGTGGGGCTTTTTATTTTCCCTCGGGGAAGAATTCTGTCAGGCTTAGGAGAGCGATCTTTAATATGAGATTTGTCATTTTTATCTTACTGAATTAAATTTTTATTCAATGAATTTGAGTTTTATGTCGAGTATTTGGTTCAATTTGTATAAAATGTGAAGGAGCCTCTTGACACGTAAATAATCTTTAACTACTTTTATTTCGTTCTTTCCAAGGATATCCGAAAGTCACTCTTCTGACTGAGGGTTGCCCACCACCAAAAGAAAGGATCTCCAACCCAACCCCTAGAATTGTTTTTGTGCGAAAAATTTCGCAGGCGTTTTGTTGTGCATTTATTTTTTACTCAATTATTACGGTTTATTGAACATCGAGATTATTAACTATTAGGAGATCCAGGCCCTCCAGGGTTCCGAGATTAAATTCTTTTACTTATGAATACAATAGTATGCCGCATTAAAACTGCAGCCAGGATTCTTATGCTTCTGATTTTCGTAGCAAATTCCATAGATGGGTTTGCACAATTCGTTTTTGAAACCAAGGAAGATGTACAGCAGGGGCCGGATTACCTTCGTAACATCATGATCAATCAGGGAGATCTCGATGGGGATGGGGATCTCGATCTTCTGATTACCGGGACCAGGGATATTGGAACTGGTTCAAAGGAATTCGGGATCGCAGAACTTTATTTTAATAATGGAAATGCAGGGTTTTCTCTTGTTTCAGACAACTTCGAAAATCTTGAAAAAGCTGCGCTGGCAGATATTGATGGAGATCAGGATCTCGATGTATTATTGTTCAGTCAACACAGTTTAATATACAAGAGTGAGCTTTATCTGAATGACGGAAAGGGAAATTTTACCATGGCCAGTAAATCTCCGTTCCCCCAGTTCAATAGAGGCAGGGTAGCATTCTTTCATTATGACGATGATGAATTGCTGGATTTCATTATTGCTGCCCAAATGCCAGGTAATATAAGAATAACAAGTATATACCGTAATCTTGGTAATGGAGAATTTGAAGAGGTCTCTGGTATAGGATTAGATATAAAATACAAGGCTTCTAATTTGGAAATAATTGATATTGATAAGGATGGAGTTGATGATATAATACTTTTAGGTGATATGCAAAACGGATCTGGAGGGGTATACATTTTTAAATCGTCTTCTGGAATCTTTTCTCAAAGTCTATTAAAAAAATTGTCAAATGGCGATATTAAATTGGGAGACTTTGATAGCGACGGTGCTCCCGAACTGATATTATTAGGGAATGATTCCTCAGGAAATCATTTCGCAGAATATTATAGGAATGATGGGTCCGGGAATTTTACTCTGGCTACAGATCAGCCTTTTGATTCGGCCTTCGTTCCGGAAATTGAGACCGCCGATTTTGACGGAGATGGGGACCTGGATGTATTTATTGGAGGGAGAGACTTCGTGAGTGATAATGGAAATGTATTGTATAGGAATGATGGGCATGGAAATTTTGAAAAGGCGCAGAAACTAGGAGTACTATTTGGTGGAGGAACAGCTGTGGGAAATTTTGATGGGCAGGGCCTGGAAGACATTATAATTTTTGGTAAAATGGATAACCTACAGGGGCTTGTAAAAAACATGGTGTTTCTAAACCAGGGCAAGATCGATAAAATACCTGTTGTTACAGAGGTCAGAATTTCGGGAGAACTTTCCATGGGCAGTGAATTAGAGGGATCCTATAACTTTCAGGATCCTGAGGAGGCTGAGGATCAGAGCAACCTTAGGTGGTATCGTGCGCTTGACAACTCAGGAAAAGAAAAAATGCTAATTGAAGGGGCGACATCCTCCACTTATACAGCAAGTGAAGCAGATGTCGATAAATATATTGGGTTCCAGGTAGTGCCATTCGATGGGAAGCAAACGGGAGAAGCAGTATTGAGCCAATGGTTGGGGCCAATCGTCAAGCCTTTGCCGGAACTGGTAGTAAAAGGTAACAACATTATTCTGAAACCAGGAACTTCTACCTCAATGGAGGACCATACCGACTTTGGAGGGGTAAAAAGAAACAATGAGATTAAAAGGACCTTTAGCATAGAAAATGTTGGGACAGGGGAACTACTACTTTCTTCCTTCACAGTTTCAGGGACTAATGCCGCTGATTTCACAATAATGGATAGCAGTATTTCAACAGTCTCTCCCGGGGCTTCTGTAGCGCTTGAAATAGATTTTAAACCTTCAGGTTTGGGAATTCGAACTGCGGAAATAAAGATTGAAAACAACGATGAGGAAAACAATCCTTTTACTTTCCAGATATCCGGTGAGGGTCTGAATTCCCCACCGGTATTCAATACTCCTTCCGAAGTGACTCATGCTGAAAACAATCCGGGAATAATTATGGACATAAATGCTGACAACGGAGAGGGTGGTGCAAATGATTTTGAAATTGTTTATTCCATTACAGAGGGAGAGGATAAAGATTTCTTCATAATAGATCAGGAAAATGGGCAGATGAGTTTTAGTTTCATTCCAGATTTTGAAAATCCTCTTGATTTGGATAAGGACAATGTGTATCATGTTACGGTTGCTGCCAATGATCAACAAGGGCAAAATAACCTTTCTACACTGCAGATCAGGGT
>CBFGYW010000328.1:0-2704 GCA_965653085.1 uncultured Salinimicrobium sp. | reverse complement strand
CAAATGTATAAAGCCCTGGAAGGACTGAACCCTGGTATTAAAATCCATGGAAATTTAAATGCCCTGGAAGGGCAAAATATTTGTAGAAATGGCCGCTCAAATGTATAAAGCCCTGGAAGGGCTGAACCCTGGTATTAAAATCCATGGCTTCGGCTTTAAACATACCTCCGCCATTTTTTATTAATACAATCATTTTTAAAACCCTGTAAAAGTCAGCCAATGAAACCTCTATCCTTCTTACATCCTCTCCTTTTCCTTTTCATACTTGGCACTCCCCATTTACTTTTTTCCCAAACCATCGAGCTTCCCTGGGAACTTCGCGAGGACCTGAATATCCTCCTGCCCCAATCGGTGGAAGTCTATGGGGCGCAGGGGAAACTCGCAGATGGCAAACCTGTCAAGGCGGTATACGCGATTGTCGACCTGAGCGATGAGAACCTGAAACTCCGCGCCCTCGGAAGAAACGACCTGCGGCTCACCACAGAGGAGATCTCGGAACAGAACAACGGGATCCTCGCCATCAATGGGGGCTATTTTTCTGTAACCGCTTCGGTAAGCCTGCTGGTTTCAGATGGGCAGCTCATCTCTCCCGGACTCCACCCGGAGGTGGCAAAAGGGGGTTTTGCCCTGAAAGAGGGAAAACCAGATATCTTCTGGACCAATGCCGGTTCAGAAACTTCCGACCCACTGGTATTTGAAGATCCTGAGAATCTAAGGAAGGGCAAGGCCCTCACCGCCGAACAGGCTGTGGGAGGTGGCCCGGTACTGATACAGGACTCGAAGATCCAGATCAATTCAAAAGCAGAAGGCTTTGGCGGAAGTCATCTGTTAAGGCATCCACGTACCGCAATTGGGTACAGGGAAGATGGGAAACTTATACTGCTGGTGGTCGACGGCAGGCAGGAGGCCAGTGCGGGAGTCACCCTTCCCGAGCTGGCTGAAATTATGCAGAGCCTTGGCGCCGTTGAAGCCCTGAATCTCGACGGTGGTGGTTCCTCGGCTATGGTAGCTGCGGGAGAGGTGGTGAATATCCCCGCCGATATCCCCAACGGGAACAGGAACAGCCTGAGACGCAATGCCAGTGCCCTGGTGCTTTCACAGATCAGGGACGGGAAGGATAAGGCAGTTTATCTTTTCGATACCAATGGCCCGGAATATTCAGAAAACGGACTCTGGAAAGCCACCAATCAAGTCAATTATTACGGCAAGAGCCTTTCCAGAACTGCGGCAGCGGGGCTTCCCTACAACAAGGCACGCTATGATTTCAATTCCGTTCCCCGGAAAGAATACCAGCTGGCAGCCTGGTGGGCGGTAAACACTGAACAGAATTCTGAAAATACTGCCTATGTACTCAACAGAAATAGCAGCACCGACACCATCTACCTTGACCAGAGCAGCCTGGATTCCGGCGGAAAGTGGAATGTACTGGGGAACTTCATCCTTGGCGAAGGTGATTATCTTGAAATTACCGGTGCTTCCAAAGAAGGCAGCACTGTTGCCGATGCCATTAGGCTGGTGGAAGTGCAGTCTTCTCCCGAGCTGCCCGTAAGAGGTGACCTAAGGATTGCAGTCATCAGCGACCTGAATTCCGGACTGGGAGCAGCGGATTATGAATGGCAGGTCGACAGCATCATCAACCGTATTCCCCGCATCTGGAGCCCCGACCTGGTGCTCTGTGGGGGAGACATGGTAGCGGGAATGGGGATTTCAGACAGCCTGCTCCTTCAGAAAATGTGGGCCGGCTTCGATGAACACATCGCCGCTCCCCTAAAGAAAGCAAACATTCCTTTCGCCTTCACTCTCGGAAACCATGACGGCCCCCGCTCCTACCCCCTGGAGCAGAAGGCTGCCCGCGATTACTGGCAGGATCCAACAAAGCAGTCGGGATTAAAGTTCGTCGATAAGAGCTTTTTCCCCAACTACTACTCCTTCGTGCAGGACGGCCTGTTCATCGTTTCCTGGGAGGCCTCCTCTTCAGAAATCACCGAGGCAAACCTGGAGTGGCTGGAACAGCAGTTTCAAACCCCCGAGGCAAAAGCTGCAAAGCTTCGCTTTGTGATGGGACATATGCCAATGTACAGCGTTGCCCAGGAGCGGGATTCCAAGGGGAACGTATTGGCTGAGCCTGAAAAGCTGCAGGCGCTTCTGGAGAAGTATCAGGTCCACACCTACATCAGCGGGCATCAGCACGCCTACTATCCCGGAAAACGGGGGGCACTGGAGTTCCTGAACACCGGAGCAGCAGGTTCGGGCCCTCGTGCCTGGCTCACCCAGGAGAAGAGTCCGGTGAACACCATCACTATTATGGATATTTTCTATGGGCAGGATTCCATCGCCTACAGCACCTATGAAATTAAGGAATCCCGGGTAGAAGATATGCAGCTGTTCGAGGAAAAGGAACTGCCATCGGCCATGTTCGGGGTCAATGGTCACGTCCTCAGGCGGGATATCGCCCTTTCAGGCAGGGCCAGCGGTGCCTTGGGTGACTTCGGAACTGTAACTGCGGAAATAAAGAATGGCGAACTCCTTGTCTCCGGAAGTTATTCCGGACTCACGGAAAAACTATTGAATACTGAAGCCATTGCGCTTTACAGGGGCAGGAATTCCGAAGAAAGGGAACTGCTGAAAACCTTCAGGACAAGCTCCCGAAAGAAGGCCAAAGGCAGTTTCCGTGGCAGTATTCCTTCTGTTCCATCGACCAGGG
>CBFGYW010000327.1:0-2706 GCA_965653085.1 uncultured Salinimicrobium sp. | reverse complement strand
AGGGAACGTTTTGCCGGAATTGGTATCGATGCAGGAGGAAACATCAATCCTCCGGGAATTACACAGGTATCTTTTGCTCAACCGGATCTGCAATGGGAAGAGACTTCTCAGACCAACCTTGGACTTGACTACGGATTCTTCGACAACAGGTTGACTGGAGCTTTGGATTTCTATTATAAAAACACCACGCACCTGCTGATGCAGATCTTTTCTGCCCAGCCTGCTCCTCAGCCATTTACCTGGCAGAACCTTGATGCCAATGTTGTGAACAAGGGAGTTGAATTCAGCCTGAATTACGATATCATTCAGCAGGAAGACCTTCTGTGGAATTTCGGATTTAACTACTCCTACAATGAAAACATGGTGGAAGACTACGCCGGTACAAACCAGACTGGTGCTATCCACGGACAGGGACTCACAGGTGCCTATGCCCAGCGTCTTGAAGGAGGTTATCCTCTGTTCTCCTACTATCTGAGAGAATTTGTAGGTTTCGATGAGAATGGACAGAGCATCTATGAAGGTGGTGATGTGCAGAAATTCATTGGAAAAAGTGCTTTGCCAACTTCAAACCTGGGGATCACTACCAGCGTAGAATATAAAAACTGGGATTTTTCAGTCTTTATGGCTGGCCAGTTTGGGCACTACATCTATAACAATACCGAAAATGGATTGTTCACAGCCGGTGCTTTAAATTCAGGTTCCAACGTTACCGAATCGGTAATTGGAAATGGGGAATCTGTAAGCAACGCTCCCGATGTTTCGACAAGGTTCCTTGAAAGCGGGGATTTCCTGAGATTGCAGAACGCAACTTTGGGTTACAACTTCGATGTTGCTGAAGACAGCTTCGTGAATACCCTTCGCCTGTATCTGAACGCTCAGAACCTTTTTGTGATCACTGACTATTCAGGACTGGATCCGGAAATAAATGTGAACAAGGCCATGGATGGAATACCTTCAGCCGGGATTGATTATACCGGTTATCCTAGAGCCAGAACCTTTACGTTTGGTTTAAATGTTTCATTCTAAAAAAACAGTTATGAAAAATAAATTAACAGTTATATTATTACTCGTAGGTTTTGGTTTCATCCACTCCTGTACCGATCTCGAGCTGGAACCAACAGACTCAGTTTTCCGGGAGCCAGTGGAGTCGGGCGAATTCCCAGGGGTGTCTGACGTAGCAGCATCCCTCACCAATGCCTACAACGCAATTCAGGGGCACCTGCAAACCCAGGAAAGTTTATATGCATTACAGGAAGTGACTTCTGATGAGCTTCTGATCCCGACCAGAGGTACTGACTGGGGAGATAACGGGGTATGGAGAACCCTTCACCAGCACACCTGGAATTCAAGCCATCACTTCATCCTGAACACCTGGAACAATTTCAACTCCAGTATTTTCGGGGCTACCGAGATCATTGAAACTTCTGGGGCGTCTGCACAGCAGGTTGCCGAGGCTAAATTTATCCGTGCCTTCAGTATGTTCTGGATCATCGATCTCTTTGGTCAGGTTCCATTCAGAGGAGTAAATGAAGGTCCGGATGTGAATCCTACCGTGTTGTCAAGAGCAGAAGCATTCGATTTTGCTGTTCAGGACTTAACCGAGGCTTTACCTGACCTTCCATCTACCGGCCCGGGTGCCGAAACCAACAGAGCCTCAAAAGCTGCCGCCCATCTCCTACTTGCCAAACTTTACCTGAACAAACACATCTATCTTGGAAACGCTTCTGCTTCTCCTGATGATATGAACCAGGTAATTGCCCATGTAGACGCTATTGCAGAGGATGGATTCGCTTTACAGAGCGGATTCTTTGAAATCTTCGAACCCAGCGTTGATGTTTCAGATACCGAGATCATCTTCCGCACCAACTATGGAGCTGATACCAGAATGTGGTCAACCCTTCACTACAACCAGAGAACTACCGACAACACTGGAGGAGGCTGGAATGGATTTACAACTCTTGCTGAATTCTATAACCTTTTTGAAGGAGATGCAGACAGCAACCATCCTGGGTCCAACCAGGAGGAGCGTCGTGGATTTGTGCCACTTGGCGGAACTACAACCGGAACAAATATCGGTTATGGGATGCTTTTCGGACAACAGTATAACCTTGATGGAACCAGAATGCTGGATCGTTCAGGAAACCCATTATTCTTTACAAAAGAACTTCCTGGCCTGATCGGAAACAATGAAAGAACCGGAATCAGGGTTCTTAAGTATCACCCATCTGATGGAGCATTTCCTGGAAACCTTATCGTCTTCAGATATGCCGATGCCCACCTGATGAAAGCCGAAGCCATCCTTAGAGGTGGAACTGCCGGGGAGTCTGCCCTTGGACTTGTGAACCAACTTCGTGAACTGAGACAGGCCAGCCCACTCGCCTCTCTTGATGAGCAGAGCCTTCTTGATGAAAGAGGCCGGGAGCTATATATTGAGTTCTGGAGAAGACAGCTTGTTGAAATTTATTTTATACGTCTTGGCGACAGAGGGCATCAGTTGCATTAGCCCATACGCACCCACTGGAGAAACGATGTGAGGTCTGAATCTCGATTCCTGGTGGATGATTGCTGCGATTAATTTCCAGTCGAATGCTTTCTTGGATGCATAACGCTTGATCAACGCATCATACTTTGAAATAATACCCAGCCGGATCACGGGCATCTCATACCTCAATTTTTCTTTGATAAATGCGGAGTGGTCACTGTATT
>CBFGYW010000326.1:0-2714 GCA_965653085.1 uncultured Salinimicrobium sp. | reverse complement strand
ATTTCCTGGGGATGCAGCTTCAAAAAACTCAGTCATAAAACAATATTTGCTATCTTGCCCTTTACCATTTTCGCAGCGTCAACAGGAAAAGATCCAGGCAGAGAGGACGGCGGGCGATAAAGCCTCGATATGACAAAACTCTTTCTGCTTCCCCTTCTATTATTTGTGAATGTTGTCGTAGCCCAGACTGCAGAACGCAAGGATATAAAGGGAGAGATTATAGTGCCCCAGAACTTTCAGCCCGAGGGAATTCACATCTACAATAAAACCTCAGGGTACGGAACCGCTTCAGATGAAGAAGGAAGTTTTGAATTGCCCATGGCAACCGGTGATACCCTCCATTTTTCTGCCATACAGTTTGAGGCCCTGGAGGTGGTTGTAACCCAGGATATCATAGATGAAGCAATTTTAGTTGTAGAAATTAATGAAGGCCTGAATGAGCTGCCGGAGATACTTATCCGTTCCCACGACCTTACCGGAAATGTAGCAGAAGACCTGAACAGGATCGAAGTCCCTCAGCTTCCTGCAATCCCGCCAATGAAAGACCTCGAAACGCTTCAGGTGAGGAAATTATCTCCCTCCAATTCTGCCATGAATGAAATTGGAGGAGGAGCAAACCACCTGGCTCTGCTGATTAAAGGTTTAAAATTACTCTTTCCCAAGCGGGAGAAGAAGGAACCTCCAAAAACTCGATGGACGCCCTATGATAAGGTAGTCTTGGAGAAAGAGCAGAGATCGAGATATGACAACCGGTTCTTCCTGGATAACTTTAGTATTCCTGTGGCCGAGATCAGTGCCTTTGTGAGCCTGGTCGCAGAAGGTGGCCTGGATCAGAGCCTTCTGAAAAAAGAGAAGGAGATGGAATTGATCCAGTTCCTGATGGAAAAAAGTGAAATATACCAAGGCCAGAAGTAGCTTCACATTCCATAATCTTTCACCAAAAGGAAGGCTCTCAAAAATTTCAGTAATTTTAGCCTTTCAAAATAATAAAATTCGCACCTTGCAGTTATTCGTACTACAAATGAATCATTTGATTTGAAAGTATTTATAAGGGGAGTTTTCCTCCTGATCTGTGTCCTGAGCCTCCTAGGCTGCTCCAGGAAGAAGAACACCTTCCTGAACAGGAACTGGCATGCCGTAACTGCAGAATACAACACCCTTTATAACGGAAACCTGGCCCTGGAGCTTGGGAAACAGGAACTCAGCGACAATTACTTCGATAACTACTGGGCCATTCTTCCAGTGGAAAGAATGCAGCTGAGCGAGGATGTGATGCTTCCGGGATATACCACCAACCCAAATTTCGAAAGGGCTGAAGAAAAGGCGGTCAAGGCCATTCAAAGGCACTCGATGCTGATAGATGGAAGTGAGAAGAATCCGCAGATAGATGAGGCGTACCTGCTGCTGGGAAAGGCCCGGTATTACGACCAGAGATTTGTTCCCGCCCTGGAAGCCTTCAATTACATCCTTCACAAATACCCGCTTAGCAGCACCATCACCGAAGCACGTATCTGGAGGGAAAAAGCGAATATCAGGCTGGAATTCCACGAGGTGGCCATCGAAAACCTGAAGGAGATCCTGGAGCAGGATGAGCTGAAGGAACACGATCTTAGCCACGCCTCTGCCATGCTCGCCCAGGCATATATAGATCTGGGGCAGATTGACAGCGCCCTGGTTCATATTAAAACCGCTTCAGAATTTACTGATGACAATACAGAGAAAGGCCGATACCTTTTCATCAAGGGACAGCTTTACGACTACCTCGGAAAAAAGGACAGCGCGAATCTGGCGTTTGATGAGGTGATAGATCTTAATCGCAGGTCCCCCCGCATCTATTATATTAACGCCCATATCGCGAAACTCAACAACCTGGGACTCGCGGGAGAAAATCAGGCTGAGGTTCTGGAAGTGCTGGAATCTCTGGCTGATGACAGGGAAAACCGACCTTTCCTGGACAAGATCTATTTCCAGCTGGGAGATTACCATCTCCGCGAAGATTCCACCGATCTTGCGATAGATTACTATAACCGTTCCCTAAGGCAGCTCTCGAACGATTCTTACCTGAATTCCCTCAATTACCAGACCCTCGGAAACATCTATTTCGATGCTGCCAATTATCAGCTGGCGGGTACCTATTACGACAGCACCCTGAGCAGACTTTCTGAGAATTCAAGGGATTACAGACTTGTAAGAAAAAAGAGGGAAAACCTCGAGGACGTGATCTATTACGAAAATATTGCCGCTGAAAATGACAGCATCCTTCACCTGGTGAGCCTTTCTCCTGAAGACAGGCTGGCCTATTTCACCTCCTATACCGATACCCTGAAGGACGAAGCCCGTGCTGCCTTGCTTGATGCTGCCAACGACCAGGGGAACCAGCCTGATGGCTTCTTCGATGCCCAGCGGCCAGGAATTCCCGGGGTGCCAGACCCATCGAATTCCTTCTATTTTTATAACCCCACGACAGTGGCCTATGGAAAAGAGGAATTCTTCCGATTATGGGGGAATAGGGAACTCACCGATAACTGGCGTTATGGCGGAACCAATAATCCCCTTGCACCGGAAGGAGAGCTCATCCTGAATGAGGAGCTGCTCTTCGAGAATAACCCCATTTATGATCCTGAAACCTATATAAACCAGATTCCTGATGATCCTGATGACTTAGCCGACCTGGCAAAGGACAGGAATTTTGCATACTATCAGCTGGGCATCAT
>CBFGYW010000325.1:0-2718 GCA_965653085.1 uncultured Salinimicrobium sp. | reverse complement strand
CTTCAGGTTGCGGGCTGCAAGGGCACGTTGAATAATTGCCTGGTTGGTACCCCAGTAGAATAACTGTACCAGCATCATCCAGGTAAAAATAGTAACAAAAGGAACTGAAGCCTCAGGACCGCCAATGGAATCGAACTTCTCCGGATTGGATTCCACCAGAATATCCAGGCCGTTAAAGATATTGCCATCTCCCACAGCCATAAGTCCGAATACCGGGATCATCAGCCCACCGATTAAAAGTCCCACCGCGTTAACGGTATCTGACACCGCTACAGCTTTCAGCCCTCCAAAAATGGCGTAGATGGATCCCAGGATCCCAATCCCAAGGACGCAGAGCCAGATGGAAGCGGTATAGGAAATTCCCAGCAGCTCCGGAAGTTCAAACATGGTGCTAATGGCAATGGCCCCTGAATAAAGGACGATCGGAAGCAGAATGATCATATATCCCGAAAGAAAAAGCGCCGAAACTATGGTCTTGGTGGTCCTGTCGAACCTTTTTTCAAGGAACTGCGGAACGGTTGTAAGCCCCCCTGTAAGATACCGTGGAAGTAAGAAAAGGGCTGTAAGAACTATCGCAATTGCAGCTAAAGTTTCCCAGGCCATCACCAGCAGTCCCTCACTGAAGGCCTGCCCGTTCAATCCTACGATCTGTTCAGTTGAAAGGTTGGTGAGCAGCAGCGAACCTGCAATCACCACCGCCCCCAGGCTTCGGCCTCCAAGGAAATACCCATCCCCGGTAGTCTCATTGACCGTCCTCGTAGAAAAATACGCGATGATGGCCACCAGGGCCGTAAAACTAATAAAGGAAATTATGCTAACCATAGCTGCCGAATCTTAAAGTTTGGTTAAATATAGAAATATTCTTTAAACCTCAGGCCGTCAAAGCCAGGGAAGGATAATTTTCTCAGCAATTCTTTACAGGAAATGGAATCCAGCCTAGTAATTTTATCGGGGAATCCTAAACTTCCAGTATATGCTATTCCTGTATACCTCCCCCGGCTGAAGTACACTGGAGGGGAAATGAGAATAATGCGGCGCATCAGGGAAATTCTGGGTCTCCAGGCACACCGATGGTTTCGATTTTGCAATTTCCGTCTGGTAATTCCAGTCATCAGGCAACTTTTCAGGAATGTACACCACGACCGCTGGCTGGTTCGATTCGATCTGAAGGCTGATTCCACTTTTCGTGCCTGTCAAAGTCATTCTTTCTTCTTTTGAAGCAGCATCCTCGAGAACATAGACATCGTCCAGGGTAGCTTCCCCAATGGGTCTTTCGCTGGTGAAATCCATCCAGGTATCCCGCACTTTCTGAAATTCTCCAGTAGGCATCAGGTCCTCGTCTACCGCCAGCACCTCCTCCGCCTTCAGCAGCATAAGATGATCCTTGATATCTCCGCCGCCATTCAGGTTGAAATAGGCGTGGTTGGTAAGGTTGACGATGGTATCCTTATCGGTCACAGCAGTGTACTCGATCTTCACTTCATCCTCTTCGGTAAGGGTATAGGTGACGGAAACCTGGAGATTTCCGGGATAGCCCTCTTCCCCATCTTCACTGAGATAAGAAAGCCTCACCGAAGGATCCGGCAGCCTGGTCACATCCTCAATCGTCCAGAACTTGTAGGTGAAACCCAGCTTCCCCCCGTGCAGATGCACCCCATCCTTAGTATATAGCGGATATTTCTTTCCATTCAGATTGAAATGCCCGTGAGAGATCCTCCCTGCAAAGCGCCCCACCGAAGCCCCGTAGCACTGATTCCGAAGATGATACGCCTGACTCAGGAAATCTTCAGGTTTCTCGGGTGACACCAGTACATTCAGGTATTTCCCGTCACTCATCTGGAATTCCAGACTGAAAAGCGCAGCCCCATAATTCAGGACCTGCATCCTGGTCTTTCTGCCATTGGTGAGTTCCACAAGTTTAAGGGCGTCAAAAAGTTTGGATTGGTGGATATTCTTGTCTGTCAATTGATTATTAGGTTTATTGGTTTAGAAATTAAAATATGTAACTATGGAAGTTTCTAATCTCCCTGTCAGGCTGAGCCTGTCGAAGCCCCGCCCCTGCCCCATCTCACCAGAAACAGGCAACCCTACTTCGCCAGCCACTCCGTAACCTTCTCCTCCAGGATGTTCAAGGGCACTGCCCCGTCCTTCAGGATAACTTCATGAAATTCCCGCAGGTCGAAATCTTCCCCAAGAGAATCCTTCGCCCGCTGCCGCAGCACCAGGATTTTGTTCATCCCAATCTTGTAAGCCGTTGCCTGCCCCGGCATCACGATGTGCCTCTCCACCATTTTAATGGCATCGCTCTCGGCATTCGGGGAATTCTCCATATAGTATTCAATCCCCTCCTCCCGGGTCCATTTCTTGGCGTGAATTCCCGTATCTACCACCAGTCGAATGGATCTCCACAATTCCATTGCCAGCCTTCCGAAATCTGAATAGGGATCCTTATAAAACCCTATCTCCCTGGGCACCAGTTCGCTGTAAAGCCCCCAGCCTTCTACATAGGCCGGAAAAAAACTGATCTTCCGGAACATTGGCACATCCTTCAGCTCCTGTGCCAGCGCAATCTGCATATGATGGCCCGGAATCCCTTCGTGAAAGGCCAGAGCCTCCATCTGATATTTAGGCATTGCCTGCATATCATAAAGATTGGCATAATAGATCCCCGGGCGTGACCCATCCAGGGCAGGCGGACTGTAAAAAGCCTTGCCGGCG
>CBFGYW010000324.1:0-2720 GCA_965653085.1 uncultured Salinimicrobium sp. | reverse complement strand
CTTCATTTCTGTTTCCGGATGCATTAATGGATGAGAGGCGGTGGGTAATAGTTCGGATTTGAACTCTTTTAGAAGTTCATTCATTTCCCTGATATTTTCAGCAAAAGATTCATCAAGAGCTTCCAGATCAGTGGTAGGACCGTTGGTCTTCATTTCCACCACGTGGGCTACCAGCTCATTACTCCATTCTATCTCCCCATTCTCCACATCTGAAGTGAGGCTTCCACTCTTTTTTGTCAAAAGCTTATCAACTATGGGGTTTACTTTGAGGTTTTCCGATGTCACAACCATGTATTCCAGCTCTATCCCTACTACTTCAAATAAGTGATAACTCATATTTCTTTCTTTTCAATTCGACTTTTTAAGGCTCTTAAAACTTTCAGATATACCTCGTCTCCATAATAGGCATCCTCTACTCCATAATCTATGTTTGGATTATCGTTTATTTCAATGACCAGAGCTTTCCCATCAACCTCTTTTACATCTATGCCGTACAGCCCCTTCCCCATAAGTCGAGCGGATTTTATAGCAACATCAAGTATTTTTTTTGGCACCTTCTCAATAGGCAGGCAGTCTGCATTTCCATTTTGGTCATCCTTTTTTGCAGCATCCCAGTTGTAGATCTGCCAGTGCCCTTTAGCCATATAATAGCGACAGGCAAAAAATGGAACGTCGTCCAGAATCCCAATCCTCCAGTCGTAGTCGGAAGGCATGAATTCCTGCGCGATCACCAGTTCCGACTTCTGAAGCATCTTGTTTACCAGGTCGCGATATTCTTCCTCGGTACTTGCTTTTTTTACTCCGAATGAAAAAGTGGAGTCCGGGGACTTTAGAACGACAGGAAGTCCGGTTTTCTGGAGTACCTCCTTTTTATTCGCTTTGTGAACAACTATAGTTTTTGGCGTTGGAATATTTGCATTTTCCAGAGCTTCAGCCATAAAGACCTTATTGCAGCACTTGAGGATAGCATCGGGATAATCCACTATAGCTATGTCCTCCTGCTGGGCTTTCCTGGCAAAGGCATAAGCCTCATTGTTTACTTCGGTGCTCTGTCTTATCAGCAGGGCATCAAAGGCTGATAACCTTGACAAATCTTTCGGCGAAATAATTTCAACGTAGAAATTCATCTTTTCGGCCAGATCAATAAATTTCTTTAAGGCTTTGGAATTGCTTGGGGGAGCTGGATCATTTTCCTGAACCAGAATTGCAAGATCGTAGTCATATTCCACGGTTCGGGGAGTATCATATCGTTTCTTGGAAAAATACTGCTCCGCAAAATAAAGCATACTCTCCTTGTGTTCCTCAGGAATTTCCGCTTCCGAAATGGCCTTTATGCTTTTGATATTCCAGCGGGTAGTAAAATTAAACTTCACCCTGAGGAAAGGTATCTGGAAATGTCGATGAAACATGGCACTAAGTTCCGTGTATTTATGCGCGACATTCTGCCCGAAATAGATACTCAAAGTAAATTCCTGTGATTTGATATTCTTCAGGCTCGACTGGATGAGATCATCAAACTCCTCGGAAACGATTTTCACCAGTTTTAACTCCCGCAGGTCCACTATGTTCTTAACCGTGGGTATGGCAGTGTGGCCCCGCGCCTCTGCAAGCAGAGAAACATAATAACCCTTGGATTGGTAGGAGTAATCCTTGCAGAGATTGAAAATTCGTGCCTGTTTTATTTTTGCAAATTCCGGGTTTGTCAGGTATTCTCCTGCTGAGATGATCCGCACGTGTTCCAGAGATATATCCCAGTTTTCCGGATGATTTACAACGATGAATTTATTCATTAAAGGGTCTCAATTTTTATTCAAATGTAGAAGAAAAAAGCATCGGTTATTGTTGAATCGTGGGGAGGCTTTAGTTAATTTTTCTTCAAATTCCATAAAGCCTCAAGCCCCTACCTGACTAGGAACCAGAACCTAAGATAAACATAAAATATAACTTTTCTCAGAGGCAGCCTTTTCTTAGTCCGGAAAATTGAGATACTGAAAGATATTATTAAATTTCCGAAACCAGCCTATTCGCCCTAAATGGCAGAAGATTTTCCGAGACTGTACATCCGGACCTGATCCAAATAAAAGGCTTCATCTTCCGCTGCTAATAAAAATATTCTTATTTTCAGCCATTCGTTTAACCAAATTTAACCCATGAGAATCATAAGAACAATCGTATTCTGCCTGCTTGCAGGATTCACAGCACAGGCTCAGGCCCCAGATCAGGAGCTGATAGAGAAAGCCAGAAAGATCCACGAAAAGGTGATCACCATCGACACCCACAATGATATAGATATCGAGAATTTCACCTCAAAACAGAATTATACTCAGAGACTGGCAAACCAGGTGAACCTTCCAAAGATGGAAGAAGGTGGCCTGGACGTGACTTGGTTGATCGTTTATACGGGACAGGAAGACCTGACTGAAGAAGGTTATCAGAAGGCCTATGAAACAGCTATATCAAAATTTGAAGCCATCCACCGGCTGGTGGAGGAATACGCCCCAGATAAAATTCAGCTGGCTACCACCTCCAGGGAAGTGAGGGAAATTATAGCCTCAGGAAAAAAGGTTGCCATGATAGGAGTTGAAAACGGATATCCTATAGGAACCGATATTAAAAGGGTCGAAGAATTTTACGATCGGGGTGCAAGGTACATGTCGCTGTCCCACAATGGGCATAGCCAGCTTTGTGATTCCAATACTGGAGAAGAAGATGATGTGTGG
>CBFGYW010000323.1:0-2738 GCA_965653085.1 uncultured Salinimicrobium sp. | reverse complement strand
AATAGTATCCTTTACAGACATGATCAGGGGAGAGGTGAGCTTCGACTTATCAAGGTACCCACCTTCTATGGCTGCCCTGGAATTTTCAGGGATGCCGTCAAGATATTTGGAAGTAAGTATCCCCTGTTCCAGCGGAGAGAACACAATGCTGCCAAGCCCTCGCTCCTCCAGTGTGTCCAGCAGGCTGTCTTCCACCCATCGGTCCAGCATATTATATCGCGGCTGATGGATGAGAAATGGAGTATTCTGGGCCTTCAGGATATCTGCCGCCCTGGCAGTATCTTCGGCTGAATATTGCGAGATCCCCACATACAAAGCCTTCCCCGACCTCACGATCTGGTCCAAGGCTCCCATGGTCTCTTCCAGAGGGGTATTAGGATCGGGCCTGTGGTGATAGAAAATATCCACATAATCCAGCCCCATTCGTTTGAGGGACTGGTCCAGGCTCGCGATAAGATATTTCCTGGAGCCGAAGTTTCCGTAGGGCCCCGGCCACATATCCCAGCCCGCCTTGGTGGAAATGAGCAGTTCATCGCGATAGTTTCGGAAATCCTTTTCGAAGATCTGCCCGAAATTCATTTCAGCAGAACCGTATGGAGGTCCATAATTGTTTGCCAGATCGAAGTGGGTGATCCCATTATCGAAGGCAGTCCTGAGGATGGCCCTGGCGGTATCGAGGTCGTCGTGCTCGCCGAAGTTATGCCACAGGCCCAGGGAGAGGAGGGGCAGTTTTATGCCGCTCTTTCCACAGCGGCGGTATATCATTTTATCATATCTGCTGTCATCGGCGGCGTATTCCTTCATGTAACTTTTTCTTTTGGAGAGTAAATTTAAGGAAAACGATCAGGACTCCTGTCTTTAATTTTCCAGAGGCTTCTGAACGTGTTCCAGGGTTACAGCATTTTTTGACTCCAGATTAGGAATGACTACAATATCTCCGGTAGTTTCCATAATTATGGCGTCAACCTTTTCCAGTTCCTCGATACCCTTCTTTCTAAGGGCCATATGGACCTCTTCAACCGTTATTCTTTCCTTTTTGAGAATCTCCGGGAAAAGCTTTCCTCTATAAAGCAGAAGAATTGGCTGACTTGTAACCAGATTTCTGAATTTTCCTGTCCTTACCGAGATCCAGGTGATGGTAAACTGAAGGAAGATCAGAAGAAAGAATACCAATGCCCCTTCTATCAGGGGCACGCTTTTGTTCAGGGCCACTGTAGCAAGGGAGGATCCCAGGGCAATGGTAACAATAAAATCAAATGCATTCATTTTGGATAATGTCCGTTTCCCAGAGACTCTGAGGAACAGTATCATGATGATATAGCCTAGAATAGTGATAATAAATGTTCTGCCGAGACTCTGCCAGTTATTGAAAAAAATGTGATCCATAGAGTTAAATATTATGCTATTGCCCCTTGCCAGGTATGAATTTTCCATGATCCGGCACTGCAACCTCATCAAAATGTGCCACCAGATGGCCCAGTCCCGATTTCAGTTCCTCTCCCTCCATGGCACTTCCGTGTCCCGGGATAACGGTGGCAGGCTGTAATGCCTGTAGTTTACTAACTGATTCCCGGGCTGACGGCCAGTCGGTAGTGAGGTAGCGGGGAGGGCCGTTGACTTCCTTCTTCTGGAGGAGGACTTTGTAGAAGGAGTCCTGCCTCACAGTAATAAAAGCATCTGCCGACAGCAGAAGCCGGTCCCTTTCCCGGAAGAAGGAGACGTGACCCGGGGAATGTCCAGGAGTGTGAAGCCATTTCCATTCCGGAAGGTCGGGAACCGAGAAATTGGGCGGAAGCGGCTGCAGGGCTCCCGAAATGTCCACAGCCAGATGAGGGTAAATGGAAGATATCTTGGCCAGCAGTCCACCTTCCACGCTTGTGTCAGGTTCCGGGTAATCCAGTTTTCCCGTTAGATAAGGGAATTCCAAAGGGTGCGAATAGACAGGTACGTGCCACTTGTTTATGAGCTCCACAATCCCGCCCACGTGGTCGAAATGCCCGTGGGAGAGGAGGATGGCTTCAGGCCGGGCACCTTTTCCGAAGCGTTCCTCTGCCACCTCGATAATATTACTACCCGATTTAGGCATCCCGGCATCTATCAGCACCCATTTTCCCTGTCCGGGTTTTCCAATTAAGACTATATTTACTATCTGATCGGTATAATAAAAAACATCCTCCCCGATCTCCCGGCCCTTGCCTGAGGATACCGAGGTCATAGGAATGGGTTTATTGTCGTCGCTCTGTTTCATCTTTCCTCATATTTCGTCCAACATCTGATCCTAAATTTAAGGGAAAGTACGGGACAAGGAAGGAGTTTTTAATTTATTTAACTGGAATTGAAGGTGTTATCCTAAATTAAAAAGAAGCTTTGACCATTAGTTACAGGCAAACAACCAGAATCTTCCGAGCAAGGGCCTGAAAAATCTTAATCGCTAAAGCTTTGATGACAAACAGCTTGTATTGAAAAGGCCTGGGGGCTTTCAAAAAAGCAAAAAAAAGGTTTGGAAGATAGTATATGAAGGCCTACATTTGCAACCGCAAAATACTTGCAGAAGTTCTTAAACGGAGAGTTGCCAGAGTGGTTAATGGAGCAGTTTGCTAAACTGTCGACGAGCAATTGTCGCGTGAGTTCGAATCTCACACTCTCCGCCACATATCGCGCCGAGGTCGCGATTAAAAATTACCTCGGGGTGTAGCGTAGCCCGGTTATCGCGCCTGCTTTGGGAGCAGGAGGCCGCA
>CBFGYW010000322.1:0-2742 GCA_965653085.1 uncultured Salinimicrobium sp. | reverse complement strand
GCGAAACGATGCTGAAGGCGTCTATGAGCCTTCAGGAAATTATGCGCTGGGAAGGAACTTCTGTTAATGCTTCTTCAGAAGAGAGTAGCAGAAATAGGAGTATGGTACTTTCAGAAGCTGAGAGTGCGCCTGAACAAAACCTGGTGGACGAAACAGAACTGGTTTTTGAATCCAGTATTCCTGAGGCTTTCGATGCTGTAATTCCAAAGGAAAAGGAATCGGATCTGGCTGTAAAGGAGACCTTTTCCGAAGAGATAGCTTCAGAAGAGAATGCCATAGCCCAGCAGCTTGCAGAGGAACTTCCTGTATCTGAAGCAGAGTCGAAAGCAGTTGCAGGAGGCAGGATGAGCATCTCTACCAGGCTGGCTCCCGTGTTTTACGAAAATATGGGCAGTGGGAATGGCATAGGCGCAGGGAATGCTGGCGGGCAGCCTTCGGGAGAGGTATCGCTCTCTTATGGGGTGAACCTGGCGTATCAGGTTTCTGACAGGTTAAAACTGCGTTCAGGAATTAATAAGCTGGATCTGTCCTTTAGTACACCTGGAGTAGCAATGGCTTCCGTAATGCATTCTGAAGCTACCATTGGAAAGAGTGATCCCACCCTGATGGCGCGGCCGGTAGAGGGGGAACTGACACAGCAGATGGATTTTATTGAGCTGCCACTGGAGCTGGAGTACCGACTTCTGGATACCCGGTTGGGATTGAATCTTATCGCTGGAGGCAGCACACTGGTGCTGAACAGCAATAATGTTAGTATGAACACTGGTGCGCGTACTACCGATCTTGGGCAGGCAGAAAACATGGAGAAGCTGAATTTCAGCGCGAATCTGGGGCTGGGGCTGGATTATAGACTGGGAAACCGGCTTCAGTTAAACCTGGAACCCATGTTCAAGTATCAGCTGAATTCCTTCACTTCTGAAATGGGAATTCGACCATATTATCTTGCAGTTTACTCAGGCTTCACCGTATCCTTTTAAGCCCGTTTCTCAAGATTACTTACAGGGGAGAGTCTTGAACCTGATTAGTGAACCTCTTCCCGGGCTCGTCGGAATAGTCATATAATTTCCTGGATGCAATTGTCCCAGCACTGCAGAAATAGATCTGTATGTCTGGAGTTTCTGATAGTTCCCTGGATTTTCCATAGGATCTGCGGGTCTTTTTTTCCATGTTGGACACATTTAATGATTTAACGAATGATTACCTTTTTTGAGGGGCAACACACAGTTTCATTTAGCTTATTTGGGGCGGAAAAAAAGGCTGTAGGGATGGCCTGTTGGTATTTTTTTTCTTGACCTTTAACTTACCGGTGATAAATTATCAGGACCTGGAGGTTTCTCCTGAAAGGACATTTCTCAAAAAAGCTGTCCTTTTCCATTGTCACATGAATTTAGTTCTTAGTTTAAGAAGTTAGTATAAATTTATAAAAAATTATTTACTACGCAAGGAACCAGAGGAATATTTATCAGGATGAGCTAAAATTTTTTCTGTTCTAAGAAAAAACGTTCATATTTGATTTATTTTAAGAGAGACAGAACATGGAGTCGCATCCGTAACAGGACTCCGTATTAAAGCGTATCCATTCATGGGGAATGTTTTTTTAATCATTTGAAGGTCAGCAATATACGTACTTATAAAAATATTTAACAGAACTTTATTATTTCAATTCCGCAGTAATTTTCCGGTATAAAAATTGCCATTTTTTGCGGTCTGCTGCTGCAAATGTTAAAGCAATTTTGCAGATACTGAACCAATTATCGGTTTTTTCTTTAACTTTTCTCTTCAGTGGAATTTATATATTGCCCTATCCAAAAACCAAAACTTAACCCAAAAACATTTTATTAATTAGATTAAATTATGAAAAACAAAATTTTTACAATGATGTGTTCTGTAGCTCTAGGGGCTACCCTTTTTGTATCCTGTAATACCGATGAGGAAACTCAGCAGGTGGAAACCCAGAGCCTGGCAGAAATAGAACAGAAGCTCGCCAAGCTGGGCTTCAATACTGAGACTCTGCACGAAACCACCCTTGCAGGGCAAGAGGGCTATGCAGTTGAAGGGGACATCTTCCTTACCGCAGCTGAAATTGATGCCATGCTGCCTGCTCAGACAGTAAATAATGGAGAGGTTAACACAGAGCATTACAGAACCACATATGTGGTTCAGGGGCCACGTACCGTGACTGTATATATGGATTCAGATTTCAACAGCACCATGCAGGCTGCCTTCGATGAGGCTTTGAACCGATACAATTCCCTGGGACTGGATCTTACTTTTCAGAGAGCTTCAAGTGAAGGTGCAGATATTGATATCCTTTCCCAGAAACTTAAGCGCTATATGGGATACACAATCCTTGGACGAAGCGCAGGCTTCCCAGATGCCCAGGGAAATCCAGCCAGTCCTATAGTACTGAATTCAGATGTTTACAATCCTAAAAGAGGAGGCATTCCTGCTGATGCAGTTACTGTGATAGCACACGAGATTGGACACGCCATCGGCTTCCGTCACACCGACTACAGCGACCGTTCCTTCAGCTGTGGAGGTAGTTACTCCAACGAAGGAGCTGCCGATGTTGGAGCTGTGTATATTCCGGGAACCCCTGCAGGTCCTGAGGATGGTTCCTATATGCTTGCCTGTAGTAATGGAACCGACAGACCATTTACTTCTGGCGATGTTACTGCATTGACTACCGTTTATTAGAATATTGACCAAAAGGTTTTTGGCAGACCACCCTCGGAAGGGTGG
>CBFGYW010000321.1:0-2747 GCA_965653085.1 uncultured Salinimicrobium sp. | reverse complement strand
GGCATACATATACGAATATAAGGTACGGAGGTTTGCAAATTTCTGCCAGTGGTCCCCCGGCATTTTATTAAGTAGTGCCTGTTTCCCATACACCACCTCGTCATGGGAAAGGGGGAGTACAAAGTTTTCGCTGAAGGCATAATTCAGACTGAAAGTAATAGTATTCTGATGATGTTTTCGATGGATGGGATCTTTTTTAAAGTATTCCAGAGTATCGTGCATCCAGCCCATCATCCATTTCATTCCGAAGCCCAGGCCTCCAAGATAGGTGGGCCGCGAAACCATGGGCCAGGCAGTGGATTCCTCGGCTATGGTTACTATATCCGGGTATTCCTTATAGACCACTTCATTAAATTCCTTTAGGAAGCTGATTGCTTCAAGATTTTCCCGTCCCCCATGTTCATTGGGCTCCCATTCACCTTCCTTTCGGGAGTAATCGAGGTAGAGCATCGAAGCCACGGCATCGACCCTTAAACCATCTGCGTGAAATCTGTCGAGCCAGAATAAGGCATTACTTATCAGGAAACACTTCACCTCATTCCGGCCATAGTTGAAAATATAGCTCTGCCAGTCGGGATGAAAGCCTTTATGTTTTTCCTGATGTTCATAAAGGAAGGTGCCATCGAAATAATGCAGCCCGTGAAGATCGTCAGGAAAATGGGAGGGAACCCAATCCAAAATGACACCAATGTCTTCACGGTGCAGGGCGTCAATGAGGTGCATAAAGTCCTGCGGATTACCGTAGCGACTTGAAGGCGCAAAATATCCCGTGATCTGGTAGCCCCAGGAACCCCCGAACGGGTGCTCCATTATTGGCATGAACTCCACATGGGTGAATCCCATTTCCTTCAGATAACCTGGGAGATCCTCTGCCAGTTCTCTATAAGTAAGGGCTCTAAGATTTTCCTCCGGAACTCTTTTCCAGGAACCAATATGCAGCTCATAAATTGAAAATACTTTGTCCCTGCCTTCTTCTGATTTCCTCTTTGTCAGCCATTCCTGATCCTGCCAGGAATTTTCCAAATCCCAGACTACAGATGCTGTTTTAGGGGGAATTTCCCACATAAAGGCAAAAGGATCTCCCTTCTCAACCTCATACCCATTATTTGACCTGATAAAATACTTATAGATACTTCCATTTTTAGCCTCAGGAACGAATAGTTCCCAGACTCCCGAAGAATCCTGTCGCACCTTCATCGGATTCGCCTGGCGATCCCAATCATTGAAGTCACCAATAACACTCACTTCCTGTGCATTGGGAGCCCACAAGGCAAAATAAACTCCGTTGACACCCAGGTGGTTCATCACATGGGATCCGAATTTCTTATAAAGATGAAAATGCTTCCCCTCCCTGAAAAGATGAACATCATATTCAGAAATTAAAGAAGCGACACCGGTTTCTTCATCCGATGAAGTTTCCTGATTACCAGCCTGCTTCCTTGCAGAAAATTCTTCCGCTCCCTCTCTTGAATCCCCTGAAGATGCTATCTCGGCACCCATCTGGGCCGCAAAAGCTGAAATATCGTCCTTAGATGCTGAAACCTGGTTAGCTATTTTTTTGGCCTTTTTTTTTACGTCTTTTTGCTTCGGAAGAACAGATTTTGCAAGCTCCTTAAATTCCTTCTGAGTTTCTTTTGAAGGAATAATATCCTCGATCAGATCCTTTGCTGCATTCGTGACTGTTGACTTCAAGTCCTCAGTTATGGTGGTGTTCGAAATGTTAGATTTCTCCTCGGCGCTGATCCCCTCAACTGCCTTCCTTCTAGCCATTTTCTTGGCCACAGGTTTCTTTTCTTTCTCCTCAGAAGCCTTGTTTTTTCTCTCTCTTATCTTCTGCTTTACCTCTTCCGCATCAATTTTCTCCGTCAGAGGCTTCTTGACTTCTTTCTTCCGAGATGTTCCGGTTCC
Organism: uncultured Salinimicrobium sp.; assembly: GCA_965653085.1. Lineage (GTDB taxonomy): Bacteria > Bacteroidota > Bacteroidia > Flavobacteriales > Flavobacteriaceae > Salinimicrobium. Next base: position 839 of record CBFGYW010000321.1, on the reverse strand, counting down.
TTTTATTCTGGCTGCCTTCCTTTCCTGTTTGGGATGCTTGGCAGTCTCAGTGGAGGCTTTCAGAATTATTGGGGTATTATCTTTAGGGTGCATCCCCGTACTTGTTTTAATCCCTTCCTTGCCCTTTTCTGTAGTAGTATTCGGGACAGGCGCAACTATCAAATGTTCCTCGGTGGTAGTGGTTTTCTCCGGAAGGGCTTTTTTCTCCTGAAGAGGCTCCGGCATTCCTTTCAAAGCAGAAACCTTGCTGTTCTTCTGGGAATCAGTTGAGGGATTTTCAGGTGCATTTTTCGAAAGATGTTCGCCCTTGTCAAAAGTTTTCGATGGTTTTTGACCGTGGCTCTGGCACTGGGTTTCTTCCTGCCACCCACTCCCATTGGTCCCTTTACCTCACCAGATTTTTCATGCGAGGTTCCGGTATCTTTTGTTTTTCCGGCAGGTTTGCCGGCAGCCTTAGGCTTCGGTGTTTTTTTGCTGTCTCTCTTTTCAGCCATTTTTCAGTTTCTTATCTCGTTTCTCTAATTTTCTCTTTCGATCCTCTTTTCTATGGGAAAAGTTTGCTACGGGAGGCTCCCCTGGAATCCAAAATCTGCTCCTGCCCCTGAAAACAAGGGGGGATAGGGACTGTAATAGTTTTAAAGTTAGATAAGAAGGGGCACTTCCTGAGTTAAAAATATGATAAACATTGAGAAGGGATTTCTATCATTCATAGCTTTGATGGAATGCACTTTATGAACTCAGGGCTATAAGGGAGAAGGTTTATGAAAAGAAAGATTGGAGCCGAATTAATTAAGGGAACCTGTGGGTTTTGTGTCTGGGCGCCTGAGGCTGAAAAACTG
>CBFGYW010000320.1:0-2749 GCA_965653085.1 uncultured Salinimicrobium sp. | reverse complement strand
ATGCGCTATAAGAGATATAATGGCACCTTCCAGTTCCCTGATGTTGGTCTTGATATTATTGGCCAGGAAATCCACTATGTCATCCGGCATATCTACCCCGTCGCGGTAAAGCTTGTTCTTGATGATGGAGACCCTGGTTTCAAAATCAGGATGCTGCAGCTCTGCTGAAAGTCCCCATTTAAACCTTGAAAGGAGTCTCTGCTCAATATCCTGCATATCCACAGGAGCCTTGTCGCTGGTAAGGATCACCTGTTTTCCATTCTGGTGCAGGTGGTTGAAGATGTGGAAGAAAACATCCTGGGTTCCTGCTTTTCCTGAAAGCAGCTGGATGTCATCCACTATCAGCACATCTATGATCTGGTAAAAGTGAACAAAGTCGTTCCGGTTGTTCTTTCTTACCGATTCAATATACTGCTGTGTAAATTTTTCTGCTGAAATATAGAGGACGGTCTTCTCAGGATACTTGTCCTTGATCTCGATCCCGATGGAATGGGCAAGGTGGGTTTTACCAAGACCTACTCCTCCAAAGATGAGTAAAGGGTTGAAGGAGGTGCCTCCGGGTTTGTTGGCTACAGCGAGGCCTGCAGATCTGGCGAGCCTGTTCGAGTCTCCTTCAAGGAAGTTATCGAAGCTGTAATTGGGATTTAACTGGGACTCTATCTTTACATTTCGGATTCCGGGGATAATGAACGGGTTCTTCAGCTCCGGATTCTTATTCTTTATCGGCACGTCAACTTCCTGAGAAGCTACATTGCTTCGCTGGGTGCTGGGGATCTTTTCAGTGAAAGGTTGTTTGTTCCCATAGGTATTTTCCATCTTGATAACATAGACCAGTTTGGCCTGTTCCCCAAGGGCCCTGTTTAACGAAACTTTAAGAAGTTTTACATAATGCTCCTCCAGCCATTCATAGAAGAATTTAGAGGGTACCTGAATGCTCAGTGCCTTTTCAGAAAGCTTCACTGCCTTTATCGGTTCAAACCAGGTTTTGTACGCCTGGGGGGTGATATTATCCTTTATGAAAGCTAGACAGCTATTCCAAACTGATTGCGCAGTTTCCGACATTCCTGATTCTATGTTTATGTATTGGTTCTTAGTTACGGTTTCCATGAGAAAAAGAGAAAAATTGTTTTTCCCTGAAATTATTAGAGCAACAAATATGTGAACAAATTATGTAAAAAAAAAACATTCCAGCTCTTGAATTTTAACAAAAATTTCACCATACTTGGTTGCAGTGATGAAAGTACAAAACCCATTTAAATAATCCCATTAAAAAATCATGAAAAGCCATTCCTCCTATGTTAAAGTTAGATATGCAGAGACCGATCAGATGGGGGTCGTTTATCATGGCAATTACGCCCAATACCTTGAAATTGCTAGGATTGAGTGGCTTGCTGCTCTGGGAATCTCCTATAAAAAAATGGAGGAGGAAGGGGTGATGCTGCCGGTTTATGAGCTGAATCTGAGATTTAAAAAGTCTGCCAAATTTGACGACGTCCTGAGAATTGAAACCCGACTTTTTAAGACTCCGGGGGTTCGCATCGAGTTCACCTACGAAATCTTCAATCAGCACGACGAATTGTTGACAGAGGCTGGTACAACCTTAATATTCATGAGCATTGAACAGAACCGCCCGATCAAATGTCCACAGTATATCCTGGACCTTTTGAAGCAAGAATAAGGGAGTAAAATTCTCTGGTAAAAATAAAAAAATCCTCACTTTAATTTTAATCCTCCAGGTTTTTGATCTCCACCTTATAAATGGAACTGAATTTTTCAAAGATCATTTCAGCCTCCCCTTTTCTGACAGAAATGTAAAGTTTACAGTCCAGCTCCAGCTTCTGGTTCACAACTTCCAGATTATTCTCTTTTATTACCCTCATCACCTTGTTCATTTCAGGATAGCCAAAAGAGATCTCATATTGTAAATCTATGGTCCTTTCCTCTATCTGCGCCCCTTCCAGGGCCATTTGGGCAGCAGTTCTGTATGCGTTTATCAGTCCGCCAACTCCAAGCTTGACACCCCCAAAATAACGCACCACCACAATAAGGATGTTGGTCACATCAAAGGACTGGATCTGTCCGTAAATAGGCATTCCTGCAGAATTTGAAGGCTCTCCGTCGTCGTTGGCTCTGTACTGCTGGTCTTCCTTCCCCAGCTGCCAGGCATAGCACCAGTGCCGGGCGGAATGGTGTTTCTTCTTCAGCTGCTCCAGGTGTTCCTTGATCTCCTCTTCGCTGGAAACCGGAAAGGCATATCCAAAGAACTTACTGTTCCTGTCCTTGAACAGAACCTCTTCCGAAGCCGTTGTGATGGTTTTATAAGTGTCTTTTTCCGCTTCCATGCTTAAGCCTTTGCGATCAATAAAATACTGCAGATGGCGAGGATTATCCCCAGCCAGTTTTTCAGAAGAAGCCTTTCCCGGAACAGGAGGATCCCCAGCAGGGTTGAAACCAGGACAATCGAGACATTGTTCAGGGGAAAAATGGTGGAGCTTTCAAAACCTTCAGTCCTTAAGGCGAGCACCAGGAAATAGATCGAGAAGAAATTGGGCACGCCCAGGACGATTCCACCTAAAATATTCCTGAAATTAAACTGCAGCCTTCCTTTGATTTTCTGAAAAATGAGAATACACACTCCAAATATTCCAGCAACCCCGAAAATGGTCGAGGAAAATAACGCCACATCCTCCCTGGCAACGTAACTTGTTTCCAGGTATTTTATGGTGGTATCTATGATCCCGCTTCCGAG
>CBFGYW010000319.1:0-2753 GCA_965653085.1 uncultured Salinimicrobium sp. | reverse complement strand
TTATTCCTTTTTTCCTTATAATCGAAATACAGCGAGTTAAACTGCTTTTTAAGAGGCGTGGAATAATGGAAATCGATGATGTTTCCACCGTCGGCGAGGAACTCCTCCTTCTTCTGTTCCACTTCCTCGTCGAACTTGGCATTGAATTCTGACTTGATCTCCTCTACGTGCTCCCTGATAGCCTGCACCTTCTGATTTTTCAACAGCTGTTCCAGCTCTGCAACCAGGGCCTCCTTGCTCATCGCGTGGTAATCTTTGGCTTCTATGCCGTGCTTCTCGTGGGCGGTTTCGTCTTCGCTGTGTTCTGCCACTGCGTCATCAAGTTCGCTCTGGGCATCCTTTTTTGCCCTTGGCTCAGGAAGATCCTCCGGCTCATCTATAATTTCGTCTTCTGAAGGCTCTTCCTCCTCCTGGATCTCCTCTCCTCCTGAATCCGGTTCTTCTGAAGATGAGGCTTCAGGAGTGGTTTCGGGAGCAGCTTCTTCCGGGGAGGGGATAGGAGTTTCTTCTGCGGGGACCATCAGCTCCGAATCCTGAATTTCCTGTTCCTTCTCCTGGTGTTCATTCTCATTCTCGGGGAGATTCTTTTCGGGCATTTTTTCGTTATCAGACATATCTTTCAATGTTAAGGTTCCTCTTTCGATTATAATTCTGAAAGATAGTAACTCCCACAAAACCTAACAAGGTTTTGGAAATATTTGTAGACTGGAGAATTTAAAACTTCAGAGGTTTCAGTGCCAGTGGAGCCAGCTCTTTTCGGCCTGTAACTCCAGCATTCTCAAGCCATTTGAAACCGTCGCTCCTTTTTCTGAAGCCAGTTTCATCAGCTTTGTTTCAGCGGGATTGTAGATGAGGTCAAAAATCAGGTGTTTTTTTCCAACAAGATCGGTGGGAATGGGAGGGAAGTCCTCTACACGGGGCGAGGTCCCCAAGGGGGTGCAGTTGACAATGACCAGATGCTCTGCCATTACTTTTTCGTCGAGATCCTCATATTTCAGATGCCCTGCCTGCGGAGTACGGGATACGAAGATCGGAAGGATCTGCAATTCATTCAGGGCATAGAAAACGGCTTTGGAGGCCCCGCCGGTTCCTAAGATCAATGCCTTCTCGTGATACGGTTCCAGATAGGGTTTCAGGGCTTCTGAGAATCCGAAATAGTCGGTATTGAAACCCTTGAGTTCTCCGTTCGGCAGGACTTTTATGGTATTCACTGCCCCAATCCTGGCAGCAACAGGGTCCAACTCTCTCAGGAATGGAAGGACCTGCTCTTTATAGGGAATGGTGACGTTCAGGCCCTTTAAGTCCGGATTTTCTTTTAATACGTCTTCAAAATGAGAAATATCCGGGATATCAAAATTCTCATAGCTCGCTGCTATGCCTTCCCTGGAAAATTTTTCCCGGAAATATGCACGGGAGAAGGAATAGGAGATGTTCTTCCCAAGCAACCCATATTTAGCTTCGCCTTCCAGAGGTGCGTTTTTCATAGAGTTCCAAAAGTACGACTATCATTATGCCTACAAAAATAAAAAATATGGCTATCCAGGTCTCCCAGGAGGCCAGTTGGGGGAAGTATCTATGGTAGCTCTGCACGATCGGCTGCCCTGTGCTGTCCAGCAGGCTCCGTCCGGCTTCATCGGTGCTGTAAAGCTCGGTTTTCCATGGCCAAACCACCCCCAGCGAGCCGGTAATAAAACCGATGATAAGAGCATAGGTGGCGCTCTTGAAATGCTTCAGAAGGTACCCCAGCAGATGCGACAGACTTACCAGTCCCACCAGCGACCCGGTGGAAAAGACTGCTAATACCTTCAGCAGGCGGATCCTAACGGGATCAGAAGCAAAAGCAAAGTCCCATTGCAGGATATCCACCACAGTCAGAAAAAGGGCATTCACCGAATCCACCAGCAGCAGGACGTAATTCCCGAACAACATGATGATGAAGGAACCCGAAAGTCCAGGAAGGGTCTGTCCTGAAACACCAATTATCCCGCAGAAGAACACGAACCACAGGTTGTCATTCTCCTTTGCAGGGTCAAAAAAACTTAAACTGATACCGATCAGCAGCCCCAGGCTCACCAGAAAAATGTTTCTGCGGCTCCACTCGTCGAAATCCCGGCTCACGTAATAGATGGAGCCCACGATCATTCCAAAGAACGATGCCCACACGTACAGCTCGAAGTGCAGAATCAGATAATCCAACAGCAGGGAAACACTGAAGTAGCTGATGATCATCCCCAGGATGAGCAGGCCGAGAAATTTTCCGTTGATATAGCTGAAGAAACTGCTGAACCTTCCGTTAAGGAAGAGTTTCAGGGCCTTGTAATTGATCTTCTGAAGCGAATAGATGAATTCTTCATAAAAGCCGGCCACAAAGGCCACCATCCCGCCCGATACCCCAGGCACCTTGTTTGCCGCCCCCATGGCAATCCCCTTCAGTACCAGAAAAATCTTGTCGCTAAAGGTTCGGGAGGGCTGCATCTTTATATCTTTCCTTGCTTTCTTACTGCCAGTTTTTCAAGCAGGAAAATAAGCAAAAATCCCACAATACAGGCCACAACGGCACTTAATATCTGAGGATCGCCCTGGTATTGCCCCGGAAGAATGCTTTTCTCAAGTATCGGCACTTCCTCGTTGTGGGAATTGATATAAGTGGTAAGCACCTCTTTCCAGGGCCAGATCTTATTGAGGGAGCCAATCATGAAGCCCGTCAACAAGGCAAGGGTAATGTTCTTGTAATTGTCAAACATCCAGGTGAG
>CBFGYW010000318.1:0-2757 GCA_965653085.1 uncultured Salinimicrobium sp. | reverse complement strand
ACGTCCTGTCTTTGCTGAAGGCGGAAGCGTAACCGCAGGTAATGCGTCCCAGATGAGTGATGGGGCCGCCTTTGTGGTGGTGATGAGCGAAAGAATGGTGAAGGAACTGAACCTCGAGCCAATCGCCAGACTGGTGAGTTACGGAGTGGCAGGAGTGGAACCAAGGGTGATGGGGATAAGTCCCGTGATCGCTATTCCCAAGGCTTTGGAACGCGCCGGCCTTAAAAAGGAAGACATCGAACTGGTGGAGCTTAACGAGGCTTTTGCTTCCCAATCCCTGGCTGTGATCAGGGAGACCGGATTAAATCCTGATATCGTTAATGTCAACGGAGGTGCCATAGCAATGGGTCACCCGCTGGGTTGTTCAGGAGCCAAACTTTCGGTCCAGATCTTCGACGAGATGAAGAAGCGCAACCTGAAGAACAAATATGCCATGGTTACTATGTGCGTGGGGACCGGGCAGGGGGCCGCGGGGGTTTATGAGGTTTATTAGGGAGTACGGGGTGCGAGGTACGGGGTGCGAGGTAAGAGTTAAGAGTTAAGAGTTAAGAGTTAAGAGTTAAGAGTTAAGATTTAAATAATACAACAATGAATAACGACACAACAAGTGAAAAGAAGGACCTCATCCGCGGGGGACAGTTCCTGGTGAAGGAAACCAGGGCTGAGGATGTTTTCACGCCCGAGGATTTCACCGAGGAACAAAAGATGATGCGCGACTCCGTGAAGGAGTTCGTAGATCGGGAAATATGGCCCAGAAAAGAGGAATTCGAGAAGAAGAATTACCAGCTCACAGAGGACCTGATGAAAAAGGCCGGGGAGATGGGATTCCTGGGAGTCTCGGTTCCCGAGGAATACGGTGGCCTGGGAATGGGATTCGTAACTACCATGCTGGTGGTCGATTACATTTCGGGAGCCACGGGATCTTTCAGTACGGCTTTCGGAGCGCATTCAGGAATTGGGACCTTGCCTATTACCCTGTACGGAACCGAAGAGCAGAAGCAGAAATATGTTCCGAAACTGGCAACCGGGGAATGGTTTGGCTCTTATGCCCTTACCGAACCGGGTGCCGGAAGTGATGCCAACAGCGGAAAGACCAAAGCTGTGCTTTCGGAAGACGGCACCCATTACAAGATCACCGGACAGAAGATGTGGATCTCCAATGCCGGCTTCTGTGACCTGATGATCGTTTTTGCCCGAATCGAGAACGATAAAAACATCACCGGTTTTATTGTGGAATACGATCCTGAAAACGGGATCAGCCTGGGTGAGGAAGAAAAGAAACTGGGAATCCACTCCTCCTCCACCCGCCAGGTTTTCTTCAACGAAACCAAGGTTCCGGCGGAAAACATGCTTTCAGAACGAGGGAATGGATTCAAGATTGCCATGAACGCCCTGAACGTAGGCCGAATCAAACTGGCGGGGGCCTGCCTGGATGCCCAGAGAAGGGTAATTGGCGCTTCGGCTAAATACGCCAACGAACGAGTGCAGTTTGGCACTGCTATCGCAAATTTTGGTGCTATCCAGTCGAAGCTGGCTGAAATGGCTACCAACGCCTACGCGGGAGAATCTGCCAGCTACAGGGCTGCCAAGGATATCGAGGACCGCATCGCCATCCGTCAGGAAGGCGGAGCGTCGCATCAGGAGTCCGAACTGAAGGGAGTGGAGGAATTCGCTATCGAATGCTCCATCCTTAAAGTGGCTGCTTCTGAAGACCTTCAGAATTGTACCGATGAAGGTATCCAGATCTTCGGGGGAATGGGCTTTTCAGCAGATGCCCCTATGGAATCTGCCTGGAGGGATGCCCGCATCACCAGGATCTATGAGGGTACCAACGAGATCAACCGTATGCTGGCTGTCGGGATGCTGATCAAGAAAGCGATGAAAGGCCACGTGGACCTTCTAGGCCCCGCAATGAAGGTAGCCGATGAACTCACCGGCATCTCTTCCTTCGACAAACCTGTCTATTCAGAACTTTTCGCAGAAGAAAAAGAGATGATCCGGAAGCTGAAGAAGGTATTCCTGATGGTTGCGGGAAGCGCTGTCCAGAAATTCGGGCCGCAGCTGGAAGACCACCAGCAACTGCTATTGGCCTCAGCCGATATTCTTATCGAAATTTATATGGCAGAATCAACCATTCTGAGAACTGAGAAGAACGCTAAGCGTTTCGGGGAACACTCGCAGAAAGAGCAGATCGCCATGGCGAAACTTTACCTGTACCACGCGGTTGACACCATCAACAGCAAGGCCAAGGAAGGCATCGTTTCCTTTGCCGAAGGGGATGAACAGCGAATGATGCTGATGGGGCTGAAACGCTTTACCAAATATGAGAATCATCCGAATGTGGTGGAACTGAGAAATACCATCGCGAAAAAGATTATTGAGGATAATGCTTATAACTTCTAGTCCCTTATTAAAGAGGAACTAAAGAGAGAAATAGGGGTCAGCACGACCCCTATATTTTTTAATAGCCAACTGCCCTGGTGATTTTTCTTTGTCGGCGACTCCGGCACCTCTTTCATTTTTTCTTAATTCCTTAACAGCTAAAAAACCGCATATTTAATAGCTTACAAAGTTAAACCTAAAGCTATTTCATAGTGACTTCAGGAACAGCGGTATTTCTTCTTATTAGTCTCCTGGTTTTATCGGTGGTCTTCAGCATCTCCTATTTCATTCTGAAGAAGGTGGGCAGAAACCCCAAAAACATCCTTCCCAGAAATTTTGCCAAACGTATCAGGTTCCCGCTAATTCTGTTGCTGG
>CBFGYW010000317.1:0-2763 GCA_965653085.1 uncultured Salinimicrobium sp. | reverse complement strand
CAATGGAGCCTGGTATTTTCTTTGAAATCCTATGGAAGTTAAAGGATATGAGGACTGTTCCTGCTGCAATAGCAAAGGCAGTCCAGTTTATTTCCCGAATATTGTGGAAATAGAGGATCCATTTTTCAAGAAAATCAGCGGGAACTTCTGCAATGGAGAGTCCGAAAAAGTCCTTGATCTGAGATGAAAAGATGATGAGTGCAATCCCACTGGTGAAGCCGACGATCAGGGGGTAAGGAATGAATCTGAGGTAATTTCCCAGACGCATCAGCCCCATTCCAATGATCATTATACCTGCCATAAAGGTCGCTATGGTAAGGCCTGAAATTCCGTGTTCCTGGACTATTCCATAAACAATAATGATAAAAGCACCTGTAGGTCCGCCGATCTGCACCCGGCTGCCTCCCAAAGCGGAAATTATAAACCCTGCGACTACTGCAGTTATCAGTCCTTTTTCAGGAGACACTCCCGATGCAATTGCAAAGGCAATGGCAAGCGGGAGGGCAACAATACCGACTACTATTCCCGCCATTACGTCTTTCGAAATTTGTTTTTTTGGAAAGACCTGATTTGAAAATGCTTACAAGTTTGGGGGTAAACTCATTTTGTTTCATGGCCATCTATACCCATAACGGGAAGAACATAATTAAATTGAAGTTGTGAAAGGACCTGGCGAGGGAGAGGACGGAAATATATGCCGTGTTCCTTGTCGGTTCATTCAAATTTAAGAAAATTTTCAGAATTCGAATTTAAAATATGCAATATTAAATTCCCTCAAACTCCCCGTTAAAGTATGAAAGGTTTTTCATCTTGTTAGAGAAAGACAAGAGGGAAATGCGGGAGCCTGAAGCTTGGGAAAATTAAGCCTGCATCAGAATAACAAAGTAAGATAGCGTATAGACCTTGAAACAGAAACCTTATATTCCACTAGGTTCAGTCACGGATCTTCTGCCATAGTGGGCAATTTTTGTAAATAGCTCCTCTGCGTGAAAGGGCTTATTAATGAAGTCATTGAATCCAGCCAATTGCACTTTCTCCTGATAATATTGCTCTGAAGCAGCAGTGAGGGCAATGATAGGCAGTTCCTTATACTTCTCCCCGGGAAGTTCCCTGATAATGCGGGTGGCGCTGAAACCATCCATAACAGGCATCTGAAGATCCATTAGCACCAAATCGTAATCCCGCTTTTTCACCAGCTCAATGGCCTCAGATCCATCAAAGGCTGTATCGAATTCTACTCCCCATTTCTCGAGATTCTTCTGAGCAACAATTACATTGATCTTATTGTCCTCGACGAGCAGGAGTTTTATCCCTTTGGGATCCGGAACATCAGGAGAAGGGATAATGTTAATTTTGTCAATGCGAGTGGCAACGGGAAATTTCAGTTGAAAACAGAATTCTGAACCCTTGCCCTCTTCACTTCTTACATTCAGTTTTCCACCAAGCATGGAAATAACCCTTTGACAAATGCTTAGGCCTAATCCCGTGCCTGCATATCGCAGATTTATATCTTCGCTTCCCTGATTAAAGGCTTCGAAGATATTCTCCATCTGATTCTCAGGAATTCCAATTCCGGTATCACATACTGCAAAATTCAAAGTCACATTCTCCTGTGTAAGCTCTACTACCTGTACATTGATACGAATCGAACCCTGTTCAGTAAATTTTATAGCGTTGGAAACAAGATTCATAAATACCTGACCTAATTTCACCGAATCTCCAACAATTACCTCAGGGAGATCAGGATCTATATTCACCTCCAGCTGCAGGTTTTTTGTGCGAGCCTTCAGCCTTTCCCCATAGAGACTGCGGGTAATGGTCTCACGAAGGTCAAAGACTTTATTGGAAACCTTTAATTTTCCTGATTTGATCTTGCTGAAATCCAGAACGTTGTTCACAAGTTCCAACAGGGTTTCCGAAGTCTGTTTCAGGATCTGAAGATATTCCTCCTGCTGATCCTGGGAGGTGGGCTGCTGCAAAAGATCAGAGATGCCGATAATAGCATTTAAGGGAGTGCGAATTTCATGGCTAACGGTAGAAAGAAATCCCAGTCGCTGCCTTAGCAGATCTTCGGACCTTTTCCGTACCAGGGCGTCTTCATCTGCACAATTGCAAGCTTCTGCTGGATCTTTTAAAGACATTCGAATTATAGAAAATAAGATTAATTGACTCCTATACCAATTTCACGGAAAGAGCACCCAAAAGTATTCAAAAAGTAAATATAAAATCTTTTTTCTTACAACTAATTGTTTTTCAACGATAAAAATGGTCTTTAATCCGGGATGCCGCTCCGGATTGTAATCCTTTTTCTGAAAACTGCTATCCCTTTACTTTTAAGCAGAAGGTAGCTCCCTCTCTGTCAGTAAAGATTTTTTAAATTCTTTTGCTTTAGAATGGGAGAGGAGTTAAAAAAATATTTTTGGTAAAACCCTTTGGCTTCACTTATATTTGAGACATGGTGAAAATAGACGAATTCATTGCAGAGTTTGCATCCTTTGTATGGGGGCTTCCTCTTTTGATCTTGCTTACTGGGGGTGGTTTATATCTGATGATAATTTCAAAATTCCTGCCTTTCCGATATCTGGGACATTCGATACAGGTTCTTAGGGGAAAATACGATGATCCCAATGATCCCGGGGAAATTTCACACTTCAAGGCTCTCTCTACGGCCCTGGCTTCCACCATTGGGATGGGAAATATTGCAGGAGTGGCTGTTGCCATTGCCATAGGGGGACCGGGGGCGATGTTCTGGCTATGGGTGAG
>CBFGYW010000316.1:0-2769 GCA_965653085.1 uncultured Salinimicrobium sp. | reverse complement strand
AATCACAGGACATCCGAAATAAATTTTTAGAATTCTTTAAGACCAAATCCCATGCCATTGTGCCCTCTGCGCCTATGGTGATCAAGGATGACCCCACCCTGATGTTTACCAATGCGGGAATGAACCAGTTCAAGGAATTTTTCCTTGGGAATGGGGTCCCCAGGAGCAAAAGAATAGCCGACACCCAGAAATGCCTTCGCGTGAGCGGAAAACACAACGACCTGGAAGAGGTGGGCAAGGATACCTACCACCACACCATGTTCGAGATGCTGGGCAACTGGAGCTTTGGCGACTATTTCAAAAAGGAAGCCATCCACTGGGCCTGGGAACTGCTGACGGAGGTCTATAAGATCGACAGGAACAACCTCTATGTATCCGTATTCGAAGGGAATGAGGAGGAGAACCTGGCGATGGATATTGAGGCTTATAACCTGTGGAAAGAAATCGTTCCGGAAGACCGGATCATCTTCGGAAACAAGAAGGACAACTTCTGGGAAATGGGAGACCAGGGCCCCTGCGGACCCTGTTCCGAGATCCACGTAGACATCCGTTCCGAAGAAGAGAAAGCGATGATCCCCGGAAGGGAGCTGGTGAACAACGACCATCCGCTGGTGGTGGAGATCTGGAACCTGGTATTTATGCAGTTCAACCGAAAGGCTGACGGTTCCCTGGAGAAGCTGCCCGAGCAGCACGTGGATACCGGAATGGGCTTTGAGCGCCTGTGTATGGCCCTGCAGGGGGTGAAATCCAATTACGATACCGATGTCTTTACTCCGCTGATAAGGGAAATTCAAGGCATCACCCAGTCTGAATACGGAAAAGACGAAAAAGTAAACATCGCCATCAGGGTGATCGCAGATCACATCAGGGCAGTATCCTTTGCCATTGCAGATGGCCAGTTACCCAGCAACACCGGGGCGGGATATGTAATACGGAGGATTCTGAGAAGGGCTATCCGTTATGGCTTCACCTTCCTCAACCAGAAGGAGCCTTTCATCTATAAACTTGTAGGGCCACTGAGCCAGCAGATGGGCGAAGCCTTTCCGGAGTTGAAATCGCAGAAGAACTTAATTGAGAACGTGATCAGGGAAGAGGAGAACTCTTTCCTGAGAACCCTGGACCAGGGGCTGCTGCTGCTGGAACAGATCATAAGAGACACCAGGGGAGAAACCGTTTCAGGGAAAAAAGCCTTTGAGCTTTACGACACCTACGGTTTCCCGATTGACCTTACCGCGCTTATCTTAAGCGAACAGGGCCTGAGCCTGAATGAGGCAGAATTCGAGGCAGAACTTCAGAAACAGAAGGAACGCTCCCGCAGCGCTTCAAAAGTGACCTCAGGGGACTGGGAGATCATTTCGGAAGAAGAAAACAAAGGCTTTATCGGGTATGACAGCCTGGAATCCGAAGTAAAAATAACCCGCTACCGCAAGGTGGAGAGCCAGAAGGAGGGGGAAATGTACCAGCTGGTTTTCAATCAGACTCCCTTCTATCCCGAAGGCGGAGGCCAGGTAGGGGATAAAGGTTACCTGGAAGGCCCGGCGGGCGACGTAGTATACATTGTGGACACCCGCAAGGAAAACAACCAGATCATCCATCTGGCGAAAACCCTTCCTGCAGATCCCAAACTGAATTTCAAGGCAGTGGTGAATGCAGGCCAGAGAGCCAGAACCGCCGCCAACCATTCCGCCACCCACCTGCTGCACCAGGGACTGAGAAAGGTCCTGGGCCCGCACGTGGAGCAGAAGGGATCCATGGTGCAGGCAGATTACCTGCGCTTCGACTTTTCCCACTTCAGCAAGATGACTGCCGAGGAGATCAGGGAAGTGGAGGATTTCGTCAATGCCCGGATCGCCGAACAGCTGCCGCTTGATGAGAAGAGGGCCATCCCCATGCAGGAAGCCCTCGACCTTGGAGCCATCGCCCTTTTCGGAGAAAAATACGGCGATAAGGTAAGAGCCATCCGCTTTGGTGAGTCGGTGGAACTCTGCGGGGGAACCCACGTGAGGAACACCGCCGACATCTGGCATTTCAAGATCGTCTCAGAAGCTGCCGTTGCTGCGGGAATCAGAAGGATCGAAGCCATCACCTCTGAAGGGGTGAAGGAATACTTCAGGGAGCAGACCGAAAGTTATGCCGAGCTGAAGTCGGTGCTGAAGAATGCCAAGGATCCCGTGAAGGCTGTTTTAAGTCTTCAGGAGGAGAATACGGAGCTTAAAAAGCAGGTGGAGACACTTCTCAGGGAAAAGGCGAAAAACCTCAAGGGAGACCTTAAAAATGAGCTGCAAGAGGTCAACGGAATCAAGTTCCTCGCGAAAAAGGTGGACCTGGATATGGGCGGGATAAAAGATCTTTCCTTCCAGCTGGGTGAGGAGTACAAGAACCTGTTCCTGCTTTTCGGGGCCGAAGACAACGGGAAAGCCATCCTCTCCTGCTACATTTCGAAGGAACTTGTCTCGGAGCGCGACCTGAATGCTGGAAAGGTGGTGCGGGAGCTCGGAAAGTTCATCCATGGCGGGGGAGGCGGACAGCCCTTCTATGCCACTGCGGGCGGAAGAAAACCCGAAGGCATAGAGGAAGCCCTGCAGAAGGCCCATCAATTTATAGAATAAGCTGAAAGCCTAATATTCCAGGGAATCCTTCTCTGGAATACTTTTTTTAACGGAAAACAAAATGGAATTCCGCACCCAGATCCCAATTACCCCCCAGGAGCCGAAGATTGATCATGGTTCTAAGGTCCTGTTGCTGGGCTCCTGCTTTGTGGAGAACATA
>CBFGYW010000315.1:0-2783 GCA_965653085.1 uncultured Salinimicrobium sp. | reverse complement strand
TGCTTATATCATTGCAATTCAACGAATCGAAAAAGCCTATATCCAAAGAGGAATTTTCCCATAATTATCAATAAGAATCCCCCGATCTCTTTTAAAGGTACGCCTGCTTTTTGAAGAAATGTTCGGGGGATTTCTTTTTATTATATTTATGTCATGAAGTATGGTTCCCTGATATTAGAGAAAAAGGAGTTTCAATTACTTGAAAGCCTGCTTCGGTCTATTCAGTACGCTAAAGATGAATCCTATAAAGGATCCATGATAAAGCTTGCACAGGAGCTGAAAAGTGCCAGCATTAAATCTGAAGAGGAGTTCCCGGAAGATGTCATAAGGTTCAACTCCACTGTTGAAATTGAGAGTTTCGACGGAAGCGTCAGAAAATATCAGCTGGTAAGGCCAGAGGAAAGCAATGTGGCCCAGAACAGGATCTCCATCCTTGCACCCTTAGGTGCTGCTCTTATTGGTTATGCCTGTGGCGACGAGATCACCTGGCATTTCCCTGGCGGAGAGAAAAAGATCAGGATCCTCAGTGTGGAAAATCTGCACCCGATAAAGAATACAGAAACTAAAAAAATCTAGACATGTCTACTTCTATTCCAAATCACCTATCTGTTCATGAGATCAACCAGCACAAGCTTGACGTTGAATATAAACACTGGATCGCACGCCTGAATTTCTTCGAGGAGGAATTCAGTTTTATAGGGCGCCTGCTTGCTTCCAGTCTATTCACCCAGGCGGAAGGCCTTTCAGAGATCCTGAAACAGATACCTGCCATAAAGGAAGACAACAAGGAAATCCTTGAAAAGGTACATACCTACAGGAACAATCTTGACCTGTACAGGGAGTGTGAAGATCTGGAGTGTGATAATTTCTATCTGAATGACCACGAGAAATTCAGGGTGGTCCTTGAACAGCATTCTGCTGATATCAGGAAGTTCAAGAAAAAGGTGTTTAAGGTACTGGAACCCGGATTATAGCAGGAAGACTCATATTAAAAAGGAAAATCAGGCAGAACGCCTGATTTTTGCTTTTATGGGATATTTTATATCTTCAGCCAGGTAAGAACAAGTCGCGACCTGTGCTTACTATAGCCTGGTGATTTATCTGATAAATTCTATTCTATGAGTGCTGTTTTCAGTTTTCGCATCGAAAAAGCCCTGCTCATTCATCCACTCATCACTGAAGACCTTGCTCATATACCTTGACCCGTGGTCAGGGAATATAATGACCACGTTTGAGTTTTCGTCAAACTCTCCCAGTTCCGCAAGCTGTTTTACCCCCTGGGTTGCAGCTCCACTTGTATAACCTACAAATAAACCTTCAGTTTTAGCCAAAGTTCTGGCCATGTGGGCACTTTCCTCATCGGTAACCTTGACAAATTTATCTATGAGATCAAAATCGGTAGCTGTCGGGATGAGGTTTTTCCCTAATCCTTCAATACGGTATGGATAAATTTCATCGGCATCAAATTCCTTGGTCTCGTGGTATTTTTTCAGGACAGAACCGTACGCATCAATACCCAGGATCCTGATATTCGGGTTCATCTCCTTCAGATACTTTGCTGTTCCTGAAATTGTCCCCCCGGTTCCACTGCAAGCTACCAGGTGAGTGATCTTTCCTTCGGTCTGATTCCAGATCTCAGGCCCGGTAGTTCTGTAATGAGCATCGATATTCAGCTCATTGAAATACTGGTTGATATAGACAGAGCCTTTGGTTTCCTCGTGGATTCTTTTGGCCACCTGATAGTAAGACCGGGAATCATCTGCAGAAACGTTGGCAGGGCACACATAAACCTTAGCGCCCATCGCCTTAAGCATGTCTATTTTATCTTTGGAGGACTTGGAACTTACTGCCAGAATACACTCATATCCTTTAATGATGCTCACCATGGCAACGCTGAATCCTGTGTTTCCCGAGGTGGTTTCAATAATAGTGTTTCCGGGCTTTAATATACCTCTTCTTTCGGCCTCTTCAATGATGTGCAGGGCAATCCTGTCCTTGGTCGAATGACCCGGGTTGAATGCTTCTACTTTTGCAAAGAAATTACCTTTATATTCTTTTGTAATCCTGTTAAGGTGGATGAGGGGAGTATTACCAATCAGCTGTAATACATTATCGTAAACCTGTAAATCTTCTCTCATAAATTGAAGTTATTTACATCATCGGTTCCCCGTTTCAGGAACGAAAACCGATTGCAAAACTGAGACAAATTTAAACTAAAAATTTTAATTATTCTGTAATCCCTTCCAAATCGAGCAAAAAAGCATACTCTTCAGCCACTTCCTTTAAGGCCTCAAAACGCCCTGAAGCCCCACCGTGCCCTGCATCCATATTTGTGTGAAAAAGGATGATATTTTCATCGGTTTTCAGCTCCCGAAGCTTAGCCACCCACTTGGCGGGTTCCCAGTACTGCACCTGGGAATCGTGAAATCCCGTAGTCACCAGAAGATTCGGATATTCCTGGGCTTTTACATTGTCATATGGGGAATAGGATTTCATGCAGTCG
This sequence comes from uncultured Salinimicrobium sp., assembly GCA_965653085.1. Taxonomy (GTDB): domain Bacteria; phylum Bacteroidota; class Bacteroidia; order Flavobacteriales; family Flavobacteriaceae; genus Salinimicrobium. The sequence goes on along the minus strand of CBFGYW010000315.1, from coordinate 280 downwards.
TAGTATTCCTTGATATTCGGGTTCCCCCACTCATCGTACTCACCCGTGGTCAGCGGGATGGTTTCATCCAGCATAGTTGTCACCACATCGACAAAAGGCACCGAAGCAATGACGCCCCGATATAGATGAGGGGCCATGTTAATTATCGCTCCCATCAGCAATCCTCCTGCCGAACCTCCACTGGCGTAAATATGTTCCGGGGAAGTGTAATTGTGCTCTATCAAATGTAGGGTACAATCGATAAAATCGGTAAAGGTGTTCTTCTTCTTCAGAAGTTTTC
>CBFGYW010000314.1:0-2785 GCA_965653085.1 uncultured Salinimicrobium sp. | reverse complement strand
CCCGCTAATTCTGTTGATGGTGGCCATAGTGCTTCAGATTGGACTGGTCAAAGAAAACGTTTTCACCAGCCCCAGTCTCGATGCCTTCATTGCCCATCTCCGCAGTCTGCTTTATGTCTTCAGCATCACCTGGTTTATTGTGGTAGGGATCAGGATCGCCAAGAAAAGGATCCTGCGACGCTTTGATGTCACCCTTTCCGATAATCTCAAGGCCCGGAAATACTATACGCAGTTCAATATCCTGGAACGCATCCTTGTAGCCATCGTCATTGTTTTTGCCCTGGGGATTGCGCTCATGACTTTCGATGGGATACGGGAAATTGGGGTAAGTGTCATAACCTCGGCCGGGATCGCGGGGATTATCCTTGGGCTTTCAGCACAGAAGGCCATAGCCACCCTGCTGGCAGGAATTCAGATAGCCATAACCCAGCCTATCCGTCTGGATGATGTGGTGATCGTGGAAGGGGAATGGGGAAGAATCGAGGAGATCAGGCTGACGTATGTCGTGGTGAAGATCTGGGACCAGCGAAGGATGGTCCTGCCTACCACTTACTTTATTGAAAAGCCTTTCCAGAACTGGACCCGGAACAATTCTGAAATTCTGGGAACGGTTTTCCTGCATACCGATTATAACGTTCCGGTAAATGAACTGCGGAAGGAACTTACCCGGCTGCTGGAATCCACCAACCTGTGGGACGGAAAGGTAAACGTGCTGCAGGTGACAGATGCTACGGAAAAAAGTATGGAACTGCGGGCCCTGATGAGTGCCAGGGATTCCGGCATCGCCTGGGATCTTCGGGTGTATGTAAGGGAAAAGCTGCTCGAATTCCTCAGGATCAATTATCCCGAAAGCCTGCCCGTTTCCAGAATTGAGATTCAGCAGGGAGAGGATAATTCAGGTCCGGGCCTTTGATTTCCAAACAGTCTATCAATAATAATCATCATCCTGAATAATGGAAAACAGGCGCTCTTCCGCCGTCAGGCCCTGGGAGAAACTGGCGGCGGTTTCAATTAATGCCAGGTGCGAATAGGCCTGCGGGAAGTTGCCGAGCAGCCGCTTGGTCTCGAAATCTATGTCTTCGCTGAACAGCCCCAAGTGGTTGCTGTACGACAACAGCCGGTCAAACATCTCCCTGGCTTTCTCCTGTTCCCCAATCTTAAAAAGGCTATTTATAAACCAGAAACTACAGATGGTAAAGGAAGATGATGGCAGTCCGAAATCGTCCTTGTTCTTATACCTGAAGAGGAGTCCGTTATAGCAGAGTTCCCGCTCTGTTGCCTTTACAGTACTGATATACCTGGGATCCCGCGCCTTGATGAAACCATAGTTCTCCATCAACAGAGTTGAGGCGTCGAGATCAGTGGAACCGTAGGACTGGGTATAGGCCTGCACCTCCTCATTCCAGCCGTTATTGTAGATATCTTCGTAAATCTCCTTCCTAAGCTCCTTCCAGTGCCTGTCATTCACCCCTTTCCGAAGTATCTCTCCTATTTTCACTGCCCTGTCGATGGCCACCCAGCAAAGGAGTTTGGAGAAGGTGAAATGCCGTTCTTCCGTTCGCAGCTCCCAGATCCCTTTGTCCGGTTCCCTCCAGTGTTCTTCAACAATTCTGACGATCCCTCTCACGATTGTCCACAGCTCCTCACTGTTTTCAAGTGTCGTCTCAAACTGCACGAACTGCTGAAAGATCACCTCCATCAGGATCCCATAAATATCATTCTGCCGCTGCACATAAGCCGCATTCCCTATCCGTACGGGTTTGGATCCTTTGTAGCCATCCAGATGGGTGAGGATATGTTCGGTAAGATCCTTCTCGCCATTGATCCCGTACATTATCTGGATCTTTTCATCCTTATCCGGAATGATATCGATGATGAACTGAAGGAAATCCTGCGCCGATTTCTTATGCCCCAGCCCTGCGAGCACCTTTATCACCATGGAAGCATCCCTGATCCAGCAGAACCTATAATCCCAGTTGCGCACCTCCCCTATGGTTTCCGGAAGGGATGTGGTGGCAGCAGCGAGTACTGCCCCCGATTTCTCGAAACTCAGCACCTTCAGCACCAGGGCGCTCCTGATGATCTGATCGTTGTAATGTGAGAATTTGGTGGTGCTCTCACTCCAGTCCATCCAATAGGTCTTGGTGCGCTGGAACTTCAGGTAAGCCCGTTCCAGGGTCTGGATCTTCAGTTTTTCGTGATAACCCAAAACGAAATAATTATCACTCGTCAGCTCAATTTCCTCCTTATTCAGAATATCATCCAGGGAAAATCCGGAATACAGGTATAGGGAGTCATATTTCCCTTCCCTGGTAAAGCTCTTGATATAATTCCCATGATTCTCATTATAAGTCGTCTCCCGGGCATAATTGGGACGGGGATCATAATGTACTCTGAACTTCGGCTTTCCGCTCACCAGCCTTATGAACCTGATGATATCCGGCGGATTATAATAGGATCCATCCTCCTGCCGGTAGCGAGGCATAAAATCCACCACCTGAAAGGCATCGGTGCCATTATTGAATACCGTTTTTAGAATATTGGTCTTCCAGAGGTAATTCTGTGTGATTTTATAGGAATCATCCACCTCCAAACTGAAGCTCCCGCCTTTGTTCTCATCCAGCAGCTTTGCAAAAATCGAGGCCGAATTAAAGTTGGGAAGACAGCACCAGTCTATGGAACCGGTTTTTGAAATTAAAGCTGCACTCTTACAGTTTCCGATAATACCATAATCCAGAGTCTCCCTACACTCCTAACATTGTTTTAAGGCGAGCGTTCCCCTCTT
>CBFGYW010000313.1:0-2787 GCA_965653085.1 uncultured Salinimicrobium sp. | reverse complement strand
CCCTGGTGGTGCAGATGGAACCCGGGCCTATACCCACTTTCACTGCATCGGCTCCGGCTTTTACCAAGAATTTGTCAGCATCTCCAGTGGCTATATTCCCAACCACAACTTCCAGGTCGGGAAAGGATTTTTTCACTTCCTGCAGCACATTTACAACACCCTGGGTATGCCCATGGGCAGTGTCGATGACTATCGCATCCACTCCGGCCTTCACCAAAGCCGTTGCTCTTTCCACTGCATCTCCCGTTACCCCAATGGCAGCAGCCACTCGCAACCTTCCGAAGGAATCCTTGTTTGCAATGGGCTTTTGAGTAAGTTTTGTGATATCGCGGAAGGTGATAAGCCCTACCAATTGATCTTCAGAATTTACCACGGGAAGTTTTTCGATCTTGTTCTGCTGAAGAATTCCTTCGGCGTCTTCAAGGGAGGTACCTTCAGCAACAGTGACGAGATTGGTGGAGGTCATCACTTCAGAAATAGGGCGGTTATCATTCTTTTCAAACCGCAGATCGCGGTTGGTGACAATTCCGAGGATCTTCCCTTTGGCATCCACGATAGGGATTCCGCCTATGCTATGTTCCCGCATATTCGATTTCGCATCTTTGACGGTAGCCGAGATGGGCAGGGTAATGGGGTCAATGATCATTCCGCTTTCAGCACGTTTCACCCGCCGTACCTTCATCGCCTGCTCTTCAATGCTCATGTTCTTGTGCAGCACCCCGATTCCCCCTTCCCTGGCCATGGCGATAGCCATTTTGCTCTCGGTCACGGTATCCATTGCAGCTGAAACTATAGGAACGTTCAGGCTGATGTTACGGGTAAACTTGGTTTGAATGCTAACATCCCTTGGCAATACTTCGGAAAAAGCAGGGATTAAAAGGACGTCATCATAAGTAAGTCCTTCGCCAATAATCTTGGAGTTGTGTGCTGTCATGGCAATTAAAGATTTAATTGCATGCAAATATACATCGTTTTTAAGAGACTGAAGGGATTAGCGAAACTAATTATTTGCCGGAGATGCCTTTAAGAAGGAGACTATGAATTCTGATCCTACTCCCGGAGTACTTTTTATTTCCAGCTGGGCAGAGTTGGCTTTGAGGAATTCCTTTACCAGCAGCAGTCCGAGCCCTGTCCCGGTTTCCATACCCGTACCTCTTTCTGAAAGCATCCTGGTGTCCATGCTCTTGATCTCATTGATCTTCTCCTGCGTCATCCCGATTCCGCCGTCCCTGATGGTTACACCAAGGAAAGCTCCCTTGTCCTGGTAAAATATTTCTATCGCCTTACCCTCAACAGTGAATTTGATAGCGTTGGAAACAAGGTTGTGCAGGATCACCGACAGCTGGTCCTTGTCCACTTTTATCTTGCTCAACCCGGGTTTTTCATCGTGGATTATGCTCACATTTTTCTGTTTCGCCGGCCAGTAATGCGCCCGAAGCACCTTATCCACCTCGACAGCAAGATCGATCTCGCGGGGTTTATTCTTGTTGCCCTCCAGTTGCGAGTTGGCCCAGTACAGAAGGTTGTGTAGCATAAAGGAGGTGCCGGAGATCTGTTTCAGCATTTCATCCAGCAAGTCTGACTGCTCCTCGGGTGTAAAATCACCCGATTTCATCATTTCCAGCAGCTGCTGGATAGATCCTATCGGGGATTTTAGATCGTGCGAGAGGATTGAGAAAAACCGGTCCTTGGACTTGTTCACCTCATCCAGCTCTTTATTATGTTCAGTGATCAACTGGTTTTGCTCAAGAATGGTCTTATTCTTCTCCTCCAGCTGTTTGTGGAAGAGCTGCTCCTGTTTCTTTTTCTTCTGAAACAGGACCAGCAGAAGGATAAGGAACAAAGTTACCAGCACCAGAAGAAAGGTAACCACCCTGTTGATAAGCAGTCGCTTCTCTGCAGCTTCCTTTTCTGCCAACAGCCTTCGATTTTCAGATTCCTTGCTTTCCAGCTGCATTAGGTTGATCTCGCGAAGTTTCTGCTGATCGTATAAAGAATCTCTGAACGTCTGGTTCAGCCTGAGATATTCATAGGCCTTATCAATGGAATCCATTTCGAAGTACACCTGGGAAAGGATTCCGGAATTGCGCTCTAGGTCCCAGAGGGAATGGGTCTTTTCAGCATAATTCATCGCCAGCAGTCCGTGCTCCTGGGCCATACTGAAATTCCCCTGTTTCCCAAAAGCCTGTGCCAGTCCGGCGTGCGCAAAAGACTTTTCCCATCCGGTGGGTTCGGTCTCATCAAAGAGCACCATATTGTGATAAGCTACCGAAGTTCCGGCATCTCCCTCGAGAAAGCTGAGTTCCCCCAGCTTATTCAGAGACATATGCTCGACGTCCTTCCTGCCGGATTCGCGGGAGAGAGCTATTGCCCTTTTCAGATTCTCCCGAGCCTGCTGATAATCCTTCAGCTCGATCTCAGAGATTGCGATATCCAGATAAGCAGGATTACTGGCGGCATACTCATTGGCCTGCTTATAGGCTTCTATCGCTTCCCGAAATAGATTTATGGCCTCTATGTGACGATCTATTCCCTGCTGGATCAGCCCCTGGCCTATAAGGCCTTTTGCAATTCCCACCATATTCCCCTGTTTTCGGAACAATTCCGAAGCCTTGAGAAAATATTGCAGGGAAGGCGCATAATCCCCCTTCACATAATAAGCCAGGCCGAAGCTGTGGGCCACCCGTGACTGCTCATCAAGGTTCTGGGAAACTTCTGCAAGGGACTCTGCCTTCTTTAAAATCACTGCTTATTTTCAGCCTGGTAGCCATCCTTTCCGGAAGGATC
>CBFGYW010000312.1:0-2789 GCA_965653085.1 uncultured Salinimicrobium sp. | reverse complement strand
AACCCCTATCAACCCTCTTATGAAAAAGATTTCTTTCCTTCTGCTTTCTTCCCTTTAGCTCCAAAGGTTGTTTGAGCGGTTAGAGCTGTAGTCGAAAAGAAAGCAACCACAGCGATAAACATGATTTTTTTCATTCTATTGGTTTTTAAAGGTTTGACCAAATGTATGAAAAAAGTTAACACAAAGTGAAATTTATGTGAAATTAACAATTAGAGACGCCTATCGACCAGCTGTAGGATTCTCAGGCTGTTTTTTTCCAAATCCTCTTTCTGGAGTTAAAACAGCATAATTTATTTGGCAAAAAAATCTTTGGGGAATTTAGAAAACAGGCCATAAAAAAAGCGGGGACCTTTGGTCCCCGCTTTACTTCAGATACTTTAAAGACGCTGGTTAGAACATCAGTCCTACCCCAGCCTGGATCACCGAATTCTTGGCGTCTACTCCTTCAATATCATAGATATCTGAGAGTCCGATATTGTATCGTCCGGAAACGAAGAAATTGCTGAATTTATAGGACAGCCCAAGGCCTACCCCGAAATCCACGCTTTTGAACTGATCCTCGCCCAGCTCAAAATCTCCTCCATCTCCCGTTGGATTGGTATCTACTTCCTCATGCACGAGAAATCCTATCTGTGGCCCCGCCTCTATACTGAACCGGTTGAAAAGATAGAACTTTGCCAGTACCGGTACGTTGATATAATCCAGCTGATACTCTACATCATTGGCATTATCCCGACTGGCAATATCATATCCCTGTGCGGAATACAGCACCTCTGGCTGGATGGAGAACCGGTCACTCACCGGGATTTCAGCTAAAAGCCCAAGGTGGAAAGAAGTTCTTTCCTCAGGATCGACGAAATCATCGTATCCATCGCCGGTAAACGAGGAGAAGTTCACCCCACCCTTTACACCGAAGTAAACATATTCCTGTGCGCTTATAAAGGTGGTACTCATAATCATCAATGCAATAACTAAAACTGACTTTTTCATAATTTCTATTTTAAAGTTAGCTTACAAATGTAGCCCCACAGCTGTTAAGAAAATCAAAGTTACTATTAAAGTATTACTAAGGGATTTTCAGCAGAACCTGCTATATTTACGCATGACCTGGAACAATGCCCTCAAAGATTACCAGCATTACCTCCGAATAGAAAGGGGGCTCTCCGCCAATTCAATCACCAACTACAGCTTTGATGTTCTCCGGCTGATGAACCATCTGGAGGAACGGGAAATCCAGGCCTCTCCTATTAATATTTCCGAAGAGGAAGTACAGCAGTTCATCTATGAGGTGGCCAGGGAGCTTAACTCCAGATCGCAGTCCAGGATCATCTCCGGCCTGCGCAGTTTCTTCAGTTATCTCGTTTTTGAGGAGTATCGCAGGCAGAATCCCCTGGAGTTGATCGAATCCCCAAAAGCCGGAAGAAAACTTCCGGATACACTTTCCACTGAAGAGATCGATGCGCTTATTGCTGCTATCGATCTTGGCAAGCCTGAGGGGGAAAGAAACCGCGCTATCCTGGAAACCCTGTACGGCTGCGGCCTGAGGGTTTCGGAACTGATCCACCTGCGACTATCAGACCTTTATTTCCAGGAAGGTTTTATTATGGTCACCGGAAAGGGAAATAAGCAGCGCTTTGTACCGATTGCCGCTGAGACGCAGAAATACATCAACCTTTACAGGAACGAGGTGAGGGTCCATATGGACATAAAAAAAGGCTTCGAGGATGTACTTTTCCTGAATCGCAGAGGCGCAGGCCTAACCAGGGCAATGATCTTCACCATCATTAAACAGCTTGCTGAAAAGACTGGCCTGAAAAAGAAGGTGAGTCCGCATACCTTCAGGCATTCCTTTGCGACCCATCTGCTGGAGCACGGGGCCGACCTGCGGTCCATTCAGCAGATGCTGGGGCACGAAAGCATTACCACTACCGAAATCTATATGCATCTGGACCGGTCGCATCTGAAGGATGTGATGGAAAAATATCACCCCAGACGCTAAAATTGGGTGAAATTCCTTTACTATGGCTTCATTTACACTTAAATTTATAGAAAAAAAGAAATGGAGTACCTGAAATTCAACAACGGCGATGAAATGCCTGCCATACGCCTTGGAACCTGGAAGTCATCAAGAGGGAAAGTAGGACAAGCCATCATCACTGCCCTGGAAGTGGGATACCGGCACATTGACTGCGCTGCCACCTATGGAAATGAAGCCGAAATCGGAGTGTCGTTTGACAAAGTCTTTTCAGAAGGCAAAATAAAACGGGAAGAGGTGTGGATCACCTCCAAACTCTGGAACGATTCGCATAAAAAAGAGGATGTAATCCCTGCCATCAAAAAGACTTTAAAGGATCTGCAGCTCGAATACCTCGACCTGTATCTTATCCACTGGCCAGTGGCTTTTAAAAAGGGAGTGGCCTTTCCGCAGAGCGATGATGATTATCTTTCGTTAGAGGAAGTCCCTCTTTTGGAAACCTGGGAAGCCATGGTGGAGGCCAAAAAGCAGGGGCTGGTGAAACATATCGGGGTTTCCAATTTCAGCCAGAAGAAACTTACCGATCTGATGGCCCAGACCAATGAAATACCTGAAATGAACCAGATAGAGCTGCATCCCTTCCTTCAGCAGCCGGAACTGATCGAATTCTGCACCGAGAACAATATCCTGGTGACTGCCTATTCGCCTTTAGGTAGCGGCGACCGAATAAAGGAGATGAAGGCGGAAAATGAGCCCTCCCTTCTCGATAATCCAGTCATCAAAGCCATTGCTGAAAAACACGCCGCCTCCCCTG
>CBFGYW010000311.1:0-2828 GCA_965653085.1 uncultured Salinimicrobium sp. | reverse complement strand
CTCATATTCCTGTTCCCAGATCACCCCGTCTCTATAAACGGTTGCCCGAAGATGGTCTGAAAGAGCGTTGACACAGCTCACCCCAACTCCGTGGAGTCCTCCGGAAACCTTATAGGAATCCTTATCAAATTTCCCCCCGGCCCCGATCTTGGTCATTACCACCTCAAGAGCCGAAACACCTTCTTTTTTATGCAGGTCAACCGGAATTCCCCTACCGTTATCCTTTGTAGTAACAGAATTGTCCTCGTTAATGATTACAGAAATAGTATCACAATGTCCGGCCAGGGCTTCATCTATCGAGTTGTCAACCACCTCATAAACCAGGTGGTGCAGCCCTCGTACTCCGGTGTCTCCAATGTACATGGACGGCCGCATGCGCACATGCTCCATCCCCTCCAACGCCTGAATACTATCTGCCGAATAATTGTTTTTCTTAACCTCTTCGCTCATATAATAATCCTTAAATTTTTCTCAAAAATCTATAACGAACAAATATACCAAAAACCCGCCTTTTATGCTAATTCCACCACTGCCAAAGCATCTAAGTTATCAACAATTCCTGTGGAAAAGTCAGGGTAAAACACCTCGGAATTCTGTCGTGGTTTTCTGCAGCAATTCCAAGAGAACAAAGCGTTTGCTGAAGAATCTTTTTCATTAATAAACAAAAAATCCCAGGACCTTATCCACAGGAAGTAAAGATCATGGCCGACCCGGTTTTCCATGGTGTTTTTTTCTTCTGAAAAGGCTGAAATTCTTTCAGAAACTTTAACACAAGTTAAACTTTTGATTAACTTAGATGCCCTCAGATGGAAGTTATATTTAGAGAAATAATTAAAACGTACAGATTATGAAAAAAATAATTGTACTGGCAGCGATCCTTACTGCCAGTTTTGCGAGTCCTGAAGCCTGGGCTCAAACTGAAAATTCTGACCCAAATTTCTCAAAGATGGACGTTAGTCCGCTGGACGTTGTGTTATTCCGCAACCAGGAAAAGGAACCGGTGGCAAGAGTGCTATACAGCCGTCCGTCAAAAAGAGACCGGCAGATCTTTGGATCTCTGGTACCTTATGGAGAAGTATGGAGAACCGGTGCCAACGAGGCCACCGAACTTACTCTGTACACAGATATGATGGTGGGTGATAAGATTGTGGAAGCCGGAACCTATACGCTTTATACCATTCCTGAAGAAAAAGAATGGACCGTAATCCTCAATAAGAGCACCAATATCTGGGGCGCCTACGACTACCATGTCGAACAGGACCTCGTTAGGATAAAAGTGCCTGTAAAACAGGCTGACACGACCATAGAGAACCTTTCAATGGCCTTTGCACCGACAGATAACGGGGCAAAGCTTCAAATTGGCTGGGATGACAGGTATATTGAAGTACCATTCAAAAACCCGGCTGGATAGAAGAATCCAGTAATAAAAAAGCCGCCTTTTCTGGCGGCTTTTTTATTCTATTCCTCCAGCATTGCAGAAGTGGATTAGGGAATATTCAGGTATTTATGGGTCTGCAGGGAAACCTTCCATTTTGGATTCTGCATCACATAATCCACGATCAGGGGCATCATCTTTTCCCGATTGCTCCATTCCGGCTGAAGGTAGAGGATACAATCGGGACCCACCTTTGCCGCTTCTTCTTCCGCAAATTTGAAGTCGTTTTTATTGAAGATTATCATCTTCAGCTCATGCGCCCTCCCGTAAATCTCTTCCGTAGGCCGTTTTATTTTCTTAGGAGAGAGACAGATCCAGTCCCAGGTGCCAGTCATAGGATAGGCTCCCGAAGTCTCAATATGGATTGTGGCGCCGCGGTCCTTCAGCATACCGGTCAGCCTGGTCATATCCCAGGTAAGAGGCTCTCCCCCCGTGACGACTATGGTTTTGCTGTATTTAAGGGCATTTTCCACGATCACTTCCACCGAAGTAGGAGGATGAAGTTTTGCATTCCAACTTTCCTTCACATCGCACCAGTGGCAGCCCACATCGCAGCCGCCAATCCTGATGAAGTAGGCAGCGGTCCCTTTATGAAAACCTTCCCCCTGAATTGTGTAAAATTCCTCCATCAAGGGCAGCATCGCTCCCTTAGCCACAAGCTCATTCACTTCGCTCTCTTTCATATGGGCGCAAAGATAAGGAAAAACCCCCGCTTTTTATTCTCCGCATCCCGGGGATTTTATACCTCCAGATGAAGTGATTACCTTAGGATACCCCCGTTCCCAATGTCCTCAAGGGAACCCCCGGGAGAATATAGGAAACCGTTAATCACCACGTACTGCAGCTGCCCCTCCTTCTTGAGAAGAAAGGTGGGAATTATGCCCGGCTGCAACTTCGAAGGAACCTTATAGGATTCACTCACCAATTGTATCGGGTATTTCGAATAGGATTGATTTCTGGGCAGATTTTTCACCCTTACATAGGTATAGCCCTTTTTTAGAAGATCTTCGAAATTGAGCTTTCCTACAGCTGTCAGATCGGGCATTACCTGTTCATAGACCAGTCCGGGTTTCAGTTTATATCCTGAAACGTCTACTGCCTCATATCCGTAACTTGTGGAAAGATCCCCCTGGTCAGCTATCCTTCCACTATAGTAGAACCCCTGCGGATTACGTGCAAAAACCTCCTGCTGATTGATCCCCAGGTCCAGGATATAATCCTTCCCTTTCAGGTTATACACCAGGCCTGTAAGTTTCAGGTCGAACAATTTGCTGCCGTTATGAGGGATTTCTTCGTATTTCTTATGATCCACCCCTTCATAAGATCCTTCGGAAATCGCAAAAAGGGTGGAAAGAATTGGGATGAAGTTCATTTTGCTGATCTCCTGCTTCTC
>CBFGYW010000310.1:0-2831 GCA_965653085.1 uncultured Salinimicrobium sp. | reverse complement strand
ATCACCACCCGAGCAGGCTTTGAGCAGATGTATGAGAACGGATCATCCCTGAAGCTCAAGAACAGTTTCACCTTCTTTAATCGCGAAATCGAGATCCCGGATTACCGGTTCTCGGGTGACCAGTTCGCGTCTTTTAATGAGGCTACCTATCAGTTTGGGGAGACAGAGATGGAATGGATCACGGGGCTGAATCTATGGATCGATAAATTCACCCAGGAAGATGTGGCCGATTCGCCTGTAGTGGACTACAATCACGTGACCTTCGGGGCCTTTGTGCAGAACAACTGGACCGTTTCTGATGCCTTCAGCCTGGAATCGGGACTTAGGGCAGATTATCAGAATGAGTACGGATTTTTCCTTCTGCCCAGGGTATCGGGGCTTTTCAGATTCACAGATGACCTTACCGCCCGTTTAGGTGGAGGGCTGGGGTATAAGACTCCGACTATTTTTACCGAAGATGCTGAGCGGATTCAGTTTCAGAATGTATTGCCTATAGATGTTTCTGAAACCGAGGTGGAGCAGTCCATTGGTGTCAATTTTGACATCAACTATCGCAGGGAGCTTTTTGATGTGATTGATTTCAGCTTTAACAGCCTTTTCTTTTATACCAGGGTAGATGATCCTTTGATCCTGGAGAACACGGCGGCAGGGATTTTTGAGTATGTGCAGCCGAATGGGTATATCGACACCAAAGGTATTGAGACCAATGTGAAACTTGGTATTTCTGATTTTAAACTATTTGTAGGACATACTCTTGCAGATGTGAACCAGCATTACAATGGAAACTCGAGTGCGATGCCTCTTGTGGCGACGCATAGGCTGAATAATGTACTGATGTATGAACTGGAGGAAAGTCTGAAGATTGGTCTGGAAGCGTATTACTACGGGCCGCAGGATCTTAATGACGGTACGGTGGGGGAGCAGTACTGGATCTTTGGATTGATGACGGAGAAGATCTGGGGCAACTTTTCGATCTTCCTGAATTTCGAGAATTTCACCGACACCAGGCAGACGCGCCATGGTTCAATTTATACGGGCAGTATCTCTGATCCTCAGTTCAAGGATATTTATGCGCCTTTGGATGGATTTCTGGTGAATGGAGGGTTTAAATTGAAGTTGTAGCGCGGGAATAGTTCTCAGTTCACAAACCCAACTAGATTATCAATCCTCCTGTACTTCAATGCGCACTCTTCAAAACAATTAGGATATATAAACAGGAAATCCCCCTTTATTGCATAGCTTATAGTCAATTCATCTTCCCCACATCCCACCGTGATACTCTTATTTTCAGGAGAGTACTCCCCAATATTCACGTTGGATTCAGCACACCAGGAGGTACTTCTTTTCACCTTGGAATCAAGTCGGAACTCCACAGTTTCCGTACGTTCAGCTGGCTTATAAATGGATTTACTGCCATCGTTGACAAGCTCCTCTATCAATTCCCATTTACTTACAAGATCGGGATCTCTCTGGGGTTCTTCAATGGAGCAGGAGCTAAATAAAATTAGGCAAAAGAATGATAGGGCTATAGTCAGATTTTTCATAGTAGGGTTCAATTTCGTGGGCAAAATAATATATTTCATCCTAAAAGACAGAGAATCAAAACATAAAATTTTTCCTACAAGGGGCTGATTCCGGGTAAGATAAAAAAAAACCGCTCCAGAAACAGAACGGTTTTATGATGTATGTTTTAAAGATTAAATGTCTTCGAAGCTCAGGTCTGTGAAGGCTGCTGCTGAAGGTGTAGCAACTACTTCCTGCTCCTTGTCCTGCTCATCAGACTCCTTTTTAAAATGTTTCTGATGGCGCTCGCTGATCACTTCTTCCCCTTTTTCATCAAGAATAAAGTCTGTCATCTCCTGAAGGATCTCCTGAAAGCCCGCAAAGTCTTCTTTGTACAGATAGATCTTGTGCTTCTTGTAATGAAAAGATCCATCGTCATTGGTGAACTTCTTACTTTCGGTGATAGTAAGGTAATAGTCCGTCGCCTTGGTAGCCCTAACATCGAAGAAATAAGTCCTTCTGCCGGCTCTTAATACCTTTGAGAAAATTTCTTCTTTCTCAATCGTTCCATTGTCGCTCATAATCAAATTTTCTTTTACGGTTTGTAAATTGTAAGTTTCAAAAATCTAAAAAAAATTAACATTCCGCAACTTATTTTTACATTTCTTTTTCACTGAGTTGTTTCAGGTAGAGCTCCCTGTAATAACCTTCTACTGCTAATAATTCCTGATGAGTCCCCTTCTGAATGATCTTTCCGGCGTCCAGAACGATGATCTTGTTGGCGTTTCTGGCTGCTGAAACCCGGTGGCTTACAAGTACAGTGGTTTTTCCTTTTGAGATGCGAAGCAGGTTACCCAGGATCTCTTCTTCGGTTTCGGTATCTACGGCTGAAAGGCAGTCGTCGAAGAGCAGGATCTTCGGATTCCCGATTATCGCGCGGGCAATGGAAACCCTTTGTTTCTGTCCTCCGGAAAGGGTGATCCCCCGTTCCCCCAGGATGGTATCATAACCTTTACTGAAGCCAGCGATATTGCTGTGGACTGCTGCATTTTTTGCAGCATCGTATACTTCGGTTTCTGTGGCGTTTTCCTTTCCGAATTTAATGTTGTTTCGAATGCTGTCGCTGAACAGAAAAGCGTCCTGCGGAACGTAGCCAATGGCTTCCCGAAGCTCTTTCAGGTTCATTTCAGTAATATTTTTCCCATCCAGAAGGATCTCGCCCTTTTCCACATCGTAGAGACGCCCCACGAGGTCCAGAATGGTGGATTTCCCGGAGCCGGTCTTTCCAATGATGGCTAGGGTCTCTCCACTCTTGACTTCAAAGGAAA
>CBFGYW010000309.1:0-2842 GCA_965653085.1 uncultured Salinimicrobium sp. | reverse complement strand
GGCGATTCGGTGTCCAGCTTCCTCTTTGATTACAAAATGGAATCCGCCCGAAAACTGCTGAATTCCGGAGATTATAACGTGAATGAAGTGGGCCTGAAGCTGGGCTGCAGCACCTCCAGTCATTTTATTGCCGCGTTCAAGAAGAAATTCGGCACCACTCCCAAGAAATATTTGATGTCCCTGACGGCCGAACCGACCAGTTAAGGGCGAAGTAGAATAAAAGAACAACAAGCATATGAGTAAAGGAGTCCTCCTGGTGAACCTGGGATCCCCCGACAGTACTGACCCAAAAGACGTAAAAAAATACCTCGACGAGTTCCTGATGGACCCGCGCGTGATAGATGTGCCTTACTGGGCCCGCGTGCTGATCGTAAGGGGAATCATCCTGAATACCCGCCCCACGAAATCTGCCGAGGCCTACAAACGCATCTGGTGGGACGAAGGCTCCCCCCTCATCGTGCTTTCGGAAAGGCTGCAGAAGAAGATAGACGACCTCACCTCTGTACCCATAGCACTGGCTATGCGTTACCAGAGTCCGAGCATCCTGCAGGGCCTCCAGGAGCTGCACGACCAGGGCGTGGATAAGGTGCTGGTGTTTCCGCTTTATCCGCAGTTTGCGATGGCTACTACCGAAACCATTCTGGTACTGGCTGAGGAGCTGCGGCAAAAGCATTTTCCGCAGATGCAGTTCACTTCTGTGCCCGCCTTCTACAATCATCCCGATTACATCCGGGTGCTCGGAAACAGCATCCAGGAAAGCCTGCAGGGGGTGGAATTCGAGCACCTGCTGTTCTCCTACCACGGGGTGCCCGAGAGGCATATCCGAAAGAGCGACATCACCAAATCACACTGCAAGATCGACGGCAGCTGCTGTCAGACTCCTTCCCCCGCGCATCAGTTCTGCTACCGACACCAGTGCTACGAGACCACCCGCCTGGTGGCTGAATACCTGGAACTGAAGCCAGACACCTATTCGGTCTCCTTTCAGTCGCGCCTGGGCTTCGATCCCTGGCTGAAACCTTATACCGACAGGACCATCGAGCGTCTGGGCCTCAACGGCACTAAAAAGATGGCGATCGTATGCCCTGCCTTTGTTTCAGACTGTCTTGAAACCCTGGAGGAGATAGGGATGGAAGGCCAGGAGATCTTCCACGAGGTAGGAGGCAAGGACTTTAGCGTGGTGCCCTGTTTAAACGACCGGGAAGACTGGGTGAAGATGCTGTCGCGCTGGGTGGATGAATGGGCTGTGGGGTAGGAGCCACGGCTCCTGGATGATGGTGCCGCTGGCCCAAATCTTCATATTTCGGTCTACCGGGCGCCAATCTTCAGCCTGGCAATAACACTGGTCTAAAAACTTCGAGGGAATATTCCTGTACATGTGAGGCGCGGTCTGAAGATCAGGCCCGGCCAACTAGTGCATTTTTCGTTATAACCCATTGGCTTCCATCCCTGTAAAATCCTGACCTTCTCCTATTATTCTTTGCATGTTCTTCACTTGTTCTTCGCTTTCACCCAAAGAATTAGCGAATAATTATTGAAGATGAACCGAAGGAGGTATGGAATTGAAATTAGGAAATATGGTTGTTTCTGAAACTTTAGAAAATAAATCTTCCATGATATTCAGGATCCTTCAGCCTTGCAGGTTTTCTATAATTGCAATCAGGGAATCACCCTGATCTGATGAATTTAAACTCTAACTGAAACTTCCGTTTTCGGAATAGGGATAGGGAAAAGCCTAAAGTGCAGGTTTAGGCGAGGTGTCTATAAGAAGCTTTTAAGCCACCTCCACCTTCTCAAATTTGCGAAGAACTTTCCGATAATGCTGCAGACTTTCCTCGTCGGTCTTTACGCAGGAGCCAAGGAACTGCTCCAGCGGCTGACAGCTGATATTTACCTGGGTGTAACGTTGCCCCACAGGGATCTCAACCTTTACAATTTCCTTGTCATAGTCTATTTCCACCTTCCGGGCCTTGAAATAATCCTGAACCAGGTCCTGGTAGAACTCCGGGAATGGAGATCCCTCTTCCGTTACCCCGGTAATTCCTTCATTTACCAGGCTCTTCATTTCCATAACTATGGGGTTAGCTGCTTTCATCATCTTTTCTTGGGGTTTTTATCTGGTGGTGAAGGTAGACAACTGTCTGTTAAATGAATTTTAAAATCCTTAAGATTAGCATTTTATTAACAATTATTAAGCCAAACTTCCTGCTCTTGATAATGGAAACCATAAAAAAAATGCCACCTTCCTAAATAACCTGCTCCTCTTTCAACACATATAATAGAGGATTCTGCCCTCTAAAGACATACATCTCCCATTTATTTTTCTAATAGGTTTTTTTACCTTAATTTTGCCTTGTTTAAAATCAATCTAAATAAATATTGAAGACCACAGTAGCAGATTTAAAGCGGGGTCAGCGAGGAATAATTAAGGAGTTTTCAGCAGATGTTATTCCGCTGAAACTTCTGGAAATGGGCTGCCTTCCGGGCAATGAAGTAGAGATGGTGCAGATCGCACCCTTCCGCGATCCGATGTATCTCAATATTAACGGAAGCCATCTGGCCATTCGAAGGGAAACGGCTGTTCAAATTGAAATAGATATAATCTCCTAACCATGGGCAAACAACTCAATGTAGCCTTAATTGGTAATCCTAATACCGGAAAGACTTCAGTCTTTAATCAGCTTACGGGTCTAAATCAGCAGGTGGGCAACTATCCCGGGATTACCGTGGAGAAGAAGGAGGGGATCTGCAAAATGCCCCGCGGACTAACCGCCCATATCCTGGACCTTCCGGGAACTTACAGCCTTAATGCCTCTTCACTTGACGAAAACCTGGTGATAGA
>CBFGYW010000308.1:0-2854 GCA_965653085.1 uncultured Salinimicrobium sp. | reverse complement strand
ATATCTGCGGGATCATATGGGTTCCCAAGGTTATAGGACGCAAAAATGCTGGTTCCAATCTTGTCGTATTTATTGGAATAGAAGCCGCTGAGATCAAGTCCCAGGGCTGAAGTCCCATTGATAAGGAAATTCAGCTCCCGCTCCTCTTTCGGAGTCTTGGAAACTAAGTTCACCAGCCCGGCAATTGCCCCTCCCCCATAAAGCGTAGAGGAAGCTCCTTTGATCACCTCCACCTGCTGCAGGTCCAGCGGAACGATCTGCAACAGACTCAGGCCGCCCGAAAATCCTGAGTACAATGGATATCCATCCTTCAGCAGCTGCGTATATTTCCCGTCCAGCCCCTGTATCCTGATACTCGAATTATAAGAGGTAGCAGATGTCTGCTGCGTCTGGATCCCCGTGGTCTCATTCAGCATCATCCTGATGTTCCCAGGCTTCATATTCCCCTTCTCCTCCAGTTCCTCCCCCGAGATCGCTTCAACCCTGGTGGGAAGATCTGCAATACTCCTTCGGGAACGGGTAGAAGAAATGATCACCTCCTCCATCTCCTCGCTTTCGGGAAAGAGGAAGATCTCAAAAACCTTATCTTCATCAAGCGGAAAGCTATACGTCTGTTCCTGCTCCTGGTACCCCAGAAAACTGAAGATGAAGCTCTGCTCCCCATCCGGTACATTTTCAATAATCACCCGCCCCGCCTCATTGGTCACGGCACCCGTCTCGCTACCTTTCAGCACTACATTCACCCCCATCAGGACTTCACTGGTGGCAGCATCTTTGACATCGGCCTTGAAAATATTCTGACTGCTGAGGCTTCCTGCGCTTAGGAAGATGAAAAGGATCAGGATCTTTCTGAACATATTGGTATGGGTTGAAAATCAAATGAGCCGTAAAGTTAAGAATTCCCACAGCGAAATCCTTCCGCAGCCCTTAAAGAAGATCCGCAAATGATTTAATTTATAAGAACTCTTTCTTACTTTTACCTCAACAAACCCATTTCTATGTCCAATACTGTTTTACGTTTAAAAGACGCTGCGATCTACCAGAGGGAAACTCTTATCCTTTCTGAAGTCAATATAGAAATCACCAAAGGTGAATTTGTCTACCTGATTGGAAAGACCGGAACCGGGAAGAGTAGCTTCATGAAAACGCTCTACGGAGACCTTCCTTTAACTGAAGGGGAAGGCTCTATAGTGGATTACGACCTTCGGACACTGAAAGAGAAGGATATCCCCTTCCTCAGAAGGAAACTGGGAGTGGTTTTCCAGGATTTCAAACTGCTGAATGACCGGAACGTCAACGACAACCTGTTGTTTGTTCTGAAGGCTACCGGCTGGACCGATCCCGCAGCCATGGACCATAAAATTGAGGAGGTACTCGGAAAAGTTGGCATGAAGACCAAAGGATTTAAGAACCCCTATCAGCTTTCAGGTGGGGAGCAGCAACGGGTCGCCATTGCAAGGGCACTGCTGAACGATCCTGAACTCATCCTTGCCGATGAGCCTACCGGAAACCTCGACCCTCAGACCTCAGTGGAAGTAATGGAGGTCCTGCAGCAGATCAGCAAGAACGGAAAAACCATCCTGATGGCCACCCACGATTACGCCCTGCTGCTGAAGTACCCATCCAAAACCCTCAAATGCGACGGACAGAAGGTATTTGAAGTGGTGCAGAAGGCTGTTTAATTTCTGCCACGAATTCATAAATATTTTTAATAGTGCTAGAGGGAGTCTTCAGAATTCCGATATAAAAAATCACTCCGGAGGAGTGTTACCTTAGTAGAAAATCACCTAACCCGTAGCTACCACCTCCGGAGGAGGTGCATCTGTGCTAAAAACACGTGTCCTCCAATACAAATTTTGTTTGGCTGATAAAACGTTATTGCTCATTGGTGCGGCCCCGCTGGGGCCAGAAATTAATCAACCGGTCTATTTCTGCAAATATGCGACTCCTCTGGAGTTGGGAATTAAATTTCACCGCGCGTGATCTCCCCCCAATAGCTATCGGGCACAGTAGAAGGATATTTAAAAAATTCCTGAATTCGTGGCAACCAAAAAATCCCAATCAAGGCTTCACCTCATCTGCATTCACGTGATTCTTCTTATCAATAAACAGATAATAAACATTCACGCAAACAATAGCCCCATTGGTAATGATAAGCGGCCAGGAATCGAGAAAAATCCCATAGGTAACAAAAAAAAGACACCCAACACTGTTCACGTACCGAAGCGTGGTGATGTTCTTCATAAAGAACGACAGCAGTATGAAAAACGAGGCCAGGTACCCGAACCATTCCACATAAGAGATGCCTAATATTTCCATTTCACAAAAATTATATATTAAAAAACGCCCCGAAGGGCGTTTTAAAGGTATTAAATAATTTTATTTCTCTTTCTGTCGTTCTCCGTCAGGTAGATCTTCCTCAGTCGGATATGTCTCGGAGTCACCTCCACATATTCATCCTTCTGAATATATTCCAGAGCCTCTTCCAGAGAGAACTTGATGGCAGGAACGATCTTCGCTTTATCATCCGCTCCCGAAGAACGAACGTTCGAAAGCTTTTTGGTCTTGGTGATGTTCACCACCAGGTCATCCTGACGTGAATTCTCCCCGATCACCTGTCCTTCGTAAATATCCTCTCCCGGATCAACAAAGAACTTCCCTCTGTCCTGAAGTTTATCTATAGAATAAGGAATGGCTTTCCCAATCTCCATGGAAACCAGCGAACCATTCTGTCTCTCCGGAATTCCTCCCTTAAGTGGCTGATATTCCTTAAAACGGTGTGCCATGATGGCTTCCCCAGCAGTTGCAGTAAGAAGCTGGTTACGCAGCCCGATGATTCCTCTGGAAGGGATCA
>CBFGYW010000307.1:0-2854 GCA_965653085.1 uncultured Salinimicrobium sp. | reverse complement strand
GGTTTTTAATAGCCAGTCGAGTTTAATCCTTCTGCTCAGTTTATACAGGCTTATCAGTGGTTGCAGGAGTGATAAATCTCTATAGTGTAATAGTTTACGAACCCTTTCGGGAACCACCAGAGTCTGAGTTTCCAGAAGGAGCCGGTATCTTACTATTCCCAAGTGCTTTCTGTACTGCTGAAAAAGATCATATGTAAAATTGCTGTACTGAAGATTTTGTTCCAGATGACTTTTCCGCATTGAATCAAACTCTGTGTATGACTGGGGAAGCCCCTTTAAATTCATCCGGTTTCCTACTCTGTAGAATACTTCGAAAACCTCCTGTTTTTCATATATAGTGAGCTGCCTTTCCATAAGTTCAAAGGCCCTGATGGAATAATCAATGAGCATGAAGAGCACATCTCGATAGGCCCAGTCTGGAATTCGACTTCCACGGGCTGATTCCACTTTGGAATGGATGAAATTTATCCTGTCAATGGCTTCATAAGCATCTTTCTTTTCAGAAAAGACGATCTGTCGGGCATAAGAAACCGTAGAGAAGAGTCTGCCTAAGGGATCGGCAGGAAGTTTTCCAGAAAAGTATAACCAGTCTACAGCCTTGTTCAGCGCAAATTCTGCTGAAGCTCCTGCAAAAATTACTAGAATGGTGTCTCCCTTTCCCCAGATTTGCCTTACTATAGAATCTTCATTTACAAAATTTTCACTCTTCATAAATCCTCCTTGTCTCTTAACATTCACTTGTTGCTCGATTTTCAGCTTATGAATTCGCACTTCTGATCCAGATAACCATACCTGATATTGCGAAAACTGTACCGAGCTCCCTTTACGACAAACTTATTACGCAAAGTGGATACTGACCTGCAATTACAGGTACTGCTGCAGGTGCTTCTTGAAATAAGCTGCACTCTGAGCCACGCTCTG
Source organism: uncultured Salinimicrobium sp. (assembly GCA_965653085.1). Taxonomy (GTDB): domain Bacteria; phylum Bacteroidota; class Bacteroidia; order Flavobacteriales; family Flavobacteriaceae; genus Salinimicrobium. The sequence goes on along the minus strand of CBFGYW010000307.1, from coordinate 1,933 downwards.
CATCGGGCTCTTCGCGAAATTCCCTCCCTGTTCGAGATAATAATATTCCAGGCCCGACTCTTCAGGGTCCGGAAGTATTGCGGAGTAATCAATGGATCCATTTCCCAATTCTGTATAGTCCCTAGTGACCTTATCCATATCCTTTATATGCCACATCACAAAACGTCCTGGCTGGCTTTTTACAAGATCCTTGGGAGCTATACCCGAATGCATGGCCCAATACATATCCAGCTGAAGTTTCACCAACTGCGGGTCTGTTTCCTTTAAAATCAGGTCATAGCAGGTCTGACCATCGTGTTCCTGGAATTCATAACCATTGTTGTGAAAAGCAAATCCAAGTCCTGCTGAAGTGACCTGTTCCCCGATCCCATTGAGCTTTTGGGCCATCAGTTTAAAATTCTCCAAGGTCCGTTGTTCCTTTGCCAGAGTGGGCCAGGTGATATATTTCAGGTCCATGGCCTTTGCAGCATCAATACAGCTGTCTACGAAGTTTTTCATTTCCGTTTCGGTGGCTTTCAGATAGGAGGCAAATCCGAAATGCCCTGAGGAGGCTGTAAGTTCAAGGTCTTCCAGAAGCTTTTTGAATTCTGAGGGCCTTCTTCCGTAAATGTTCTGTTTTTCTGGATCAAATCCGAAAACCTCAAAATCCCGAAATCCCATTGCCTTTACAGCCTTTAAAGTGCTCAGGGTATCATTTACCATGTCATTGTAAATGGTATAAAGTTGTAGCCCCATTTTATATTTAGGCACTCCATGCATAGAAAATACTGTAACTGGCATAAAGGCAGCTGCTCCCAGCAAACCCATGCTTCCTAAAAAATTCCTGCGATCCATAATTTAGAATTTAATGATGCCATTAGGTATCGGCTTCCTGACAGGAAATATAACGAAAATCGACTTATTCTTTCGAAAATGAATAAGGATCTAGCTGGTATCGCCTTTCTCGATGAAATTAACTGGTTAAAATCCCATGATTTCTCCTAGATCGCTTATCCCAAGGGTGAACCATATAATTACCAGAAAAAGGGCAATTTTCACCCCTAATGGAATGGAAAATCCCAATGCTTTTCCCAAAGCTTTATTTACTGGAGGAAAAAACAGGAAAGAAAGCAGAATTCCTACTACCCCTGGTACAGGATGTACCAGGATGAGGTTCGATACCCCGATGGCCAGCACCACTAATCCAAAGAACCAGCTGCTGAGATTCGAAAAATTTACGCTGTTGTTCGTGATCATCACTTTGTTGTTTTAAATTATTTCTGAATACTTGAATTAATCCCATAAAGTACCATCCAGTCCGAGAACGATTCCCATCCATAGAGCTATGATGAAACCCATGACTCCGACGAGGTAGCAGAAGACCTTCTTCCAGCCACCTTCTCGCCCTACATATTCCATGAGGAAAAAGAAGACTCCTCCCATGGCTCCTGCTATTGGTGCCACGATCATGGGCCGAACTTTCCAATATTCTCCCCAGGCAGGTTCTCCTTCGGCTCCCATTAAGAAAACCCCCATGAAAATAAAACCAATGGCTGCCCCAGCTACAATCCGTTTCCAGAGGTTTCCTGAATCCATTACATAAGTGATCAAATTGTTTGGTGTCATAATTTTTTGATTTAAAGTTAATAACCTAGGGAAATAAACATTCATAAAGTACTTTGTTTTTCAAAGTAAGTGAATAAAAAAATAGTTAGTGTTTCTGTTTGAAATTTTTTAAAGTTCTCATTTTTGCGACCTTATCAATTTTTCAAGCGCCTTCAGGTGTTCTTCAAAGGCCGTTCGCCCATCCTTGGTGATAAAATACCTGGTATTCGGTTTTCTATCCACAAAGCTCTTTTCTATCTCAATAAAGCCTTCCTTTTCCAGAGCCTTCAGATGGCTGGCAAGGTTCCCGTCAGTGACGTCAAGAAAATCCTTCAGCGAACTGAAGTCG
>CBFGYW010000306.1:0-2859 GCA_965653085.1 uncultured Salinimicrobium sp. | reverse complement strand
TATCGAGGCTCCTATGCTCCTTTTTGATGGTTCTGGTTGAAAAATCGATATTCACCAGGGCATCCAGTTCATTGATGACAATATCTATGTTATCGGTGCCGATTCCTGTGGAAACAACCGAAATCCTTTTTCCCTTATAAGTTCCGGTATGGGTGACGAATTCCCTTTTGCGAAGGCTGAACTCGATGCTGTCAAAGTGTTTGCTTACCCGTTCCACCCTGTCAGGGTCGCCTACCAGGATCACTGTGTCGGCAAGGTTCTCAGGTAACAGGTTCAGGTGATATATGCTTCCGTTTGGGTTAAGGATGAATTCGGAAGCGGCCAGATTATTCATAGTATAGATTTTTTAGCCACGAATCCACGAATGTCTTTTATTTCATCGGTGTATTGAGACTCGTTTTTCCCACTTGGAGCGGGGACTAGTAAGGCTACTAATACACGAATTTTTTTTAATTTATTCGTGTATTAGTGGCAAATATTTACAGTTTCAGTAAGTTGTGGGAATCGGGGTCGTAAAGGAAATCATATTTCCGTACACCGCCATAGAATTCGTCATCTTTCAGTTTCTGATAGAAATTCTCCTTTCCCTCAATGGCTTTTATTCCCGCGTCGTTAAGCAGCACTTCGGTTTTTGTAACCTTATAAAAGCCTTTCAGCTTATCGATCACGCGCTGCATCTGTACATCCCCGTACCCGTAGTAGCCCTGGTACTTCAGCGCATAACCCAGCAGGTGATTCACGGAACTTATCTGGTGTTCCTGGATGAGCTTCAGCACATTAGATTCCAGGGTATTAAGGCCGTTTTTGGAGTTGGGAAACCGCTCAATATGAGCCCTGATACAGCTGGAGAGGTATTCGAAATTGGAGGTCTTCTTAATTTCCGAGACAAGGCGTTTTGGCTTATCGCCACAGTATAATTCCCAGATGAGGGAAGCCATCTCCAGGTCGTCCTGGTTCAGCTCAATCTTGCATTTATAATGCTCCATCAGGTGTTTTACCGGAAGTTCAGACAATGGCAACAGCTCTGTCTCTCCCTTAAGCCTTCCGCTGCATACGAGGTAGAAGGGGACCTTTTTTTCCTCCTGAAGCAGGTAACTTATCAGGGCCAGCATATTCATATGCGAAAAGAGGTCGAACTCAAACCAGAGAACTATGGCATCGTGCTGATCAAGCTGCTTCAGTTTCCTGAGTTCCCTCACGAATTTCTCCTGATATTCGGTAGCCGGAATATCATAGGTAGACTTCAGAAAAGCCTTCCTGATCCTGATAAATTCAGCTGAACCTACCTCAGGGTAGGTGGGGCCTTCACAGAGATTTTCCCTCCAGACGACTACTTCGCCCGGAACCTTCAGCTGCTGGAATTTTTCCGTCATGCCGTCTCCGTTAGTAATGTGCAACAGTTTTTCTGCCATAGTATAGAGTAAAAAAACGTGTGGGTTCTAACCTCCCACACGTTTTACATTATAGCCTTTCTCTCTCAAAAAGTCCATTACCTTGTCCCTCACATCTCCCTGGATGATGATCTCGCCATCCTTGACCGAGCCGCCTACGCCGCACTTCTTCTTCAGGTCCTTTCCCAGGTTGTTGATCTCCTCATCTGTACCGGAAAAGCCGGTGACCACAGTGACCTTTTTTCCGGCCCTTCCCTTGGAGCTGTAATGAGCCTCCAGGTACTGCTCGGAAGGTTTGAGGGCTTCTCCCTGATCTTCTTCGGAAAAGCGATCGGATTTAAAATTACTGTCTGTTGAGAACACGAAACCGCCTAAATCTTCCAATCCCAGCTTTTTCTTTGCCATAGACTTATTTTTTAAGACCTATCTCTTCCAGTCTCTGGTTCAGGAATTCTCCTGCAGTAATGTCTGGGTATGCTTTCGGATGCTCGTCATCGACACATTCCGGCAGGCAGTTCAGGGGCATTTCGCTTCTTGGGTGCATGAAGAATGGAATCGAATAACGTGGATTCCCCCATTCCTCTTTCGGAGGGTTTATCACCTTGTGAATGGTAGATCTGAGTTTATTATTGGTAAGTCTCTCCAGCATATCCCCAACATTTATCACCAGCTCATCTTCCTGCGGAATGGCATCAATCCATTTTCCATCCTTGCGAAGCACCTGCAGGCCGCCGGTAGAGGCTCCCATCAGCAGGGTGATAAGGTTGATGTCACCGTGGGCCCCGGCACGCTCAGCACCTTTCGGCTCTTCCTGGATAGGAGGGTAGTGGATGGGGCGGAGGATACTGTTCCCGTTGGAGGCCCAGTGGTCGAAATAGTGCTCGTCAAGTCCGATGTAAAGTGCCAGTGCCCTTAGAACAAAAATCCCCGTCTTCTCCAGCATCCTGTAAGCTTCCATCCCGGTATGGTTGAAATCCTTCAGTTCTTCCACCTGTACATTTTCAGGATATTCCTCGACGAGATTGGCATCTTCACTTGGTTCCTGCCCAAAATGCCAGAATTCTTTAAGGTCTCCCTCTTTCTTTCCTTTGGCGTGTTCCTTTCCGAAGGAAATATATCCCCTCTGTCCGGCCAGGCCGTCAATTTCATATTTTCTCTTGGTCTCCACCGGAAGGGCAAAGAATGCCTTTACTTCCTTGTAGAGTTCATCAACCAGATTTTCGCTGAGAAAGTGGTTCTTTAAGGCTACGAAACCTATCTCCTCGTACGCTTTCCCAATCTCGTTGACGAATTTCTGTTTGCGTTGTGGATCTTCCGAAAGGAAGTCGGCCAGGTCAACGCTTGGAATATTGTTCATTTCCATAATACTCTAATTATCTGTATTAGGAGACAAAGTTAAATAAAATCCGATGAGTTCCCTTCCGTTTATATATTTCTTAGTACTCGAACATTCAATTTTGAGTACATT
>CBFGYW010000305.1:0-2885 GCA_965653085.1 uncultured Salinimicrobium sp. | reverse complement strand
CAGCAGGTTCTGTTTTATACGTTCCAACCACCACCGAAATTCGGTGGACTCAAGGAATTTCCAATCATAAACTGGTGTTCCCCATAACTGCCCATTTTCGCTGAAGAGATCTGGCGGTACCCCTGATATCTTCGTAGGCTGCTTTTGCAAATCCAGCTTAAAACATTGCGGATTGGCCCAGCAGTCGACACTGTAGTGGTTGATATAAAAAGGGACATCGCCTATAAAACTGACCTTTTTCCGGTGGGCATATTTAACCAGGCGTTCCCATTGAGAAAAGAATAGGAATTGCAGGAATTTTTCCTTTTCGACCGATTCTTCCAGCGCCTCCTGCTCCTTTTGTAAAGCTTCAGGGGCCCTATCCCTTATCTCGGAAGGCCAGCTGGGCCATTGCTTTCCGAATTTTCCGATCAAAGCCTGGTACATACTGAAATCATCCAGCCAAAATGCGTGTTTTTTACAAAAATTGGAAAAGGCGGCCTTTTTCCTGGTCGCCCTGAAGGTTTGAAAAGCAGCCTCCAGCAATGCTTTTTTGTACTCCCGTACAGGACTAAAATTCACCCTCCTTTTTGACATTCCTTTTGGAGAAGGAAGATCCTTCAGATTCAGGAAGCCATCGTTCTCCAATAACTCCGGACTTATCAAAAGAGGATTTCCGGCGAAAGCTGAAAAAGTGCTATAAGGGGAATGTTCATAGACCTCGTCGGTCGGGTTCAAAGGCAGCAGCTGCCAATATTGGTGTCCTGAGCTCTCGAGGAAATCGATGAACTCATAAGCAGCAGGCCCTATATCTCCAATTCCAAAGGCTGAAGGCAAAGAAGTTATATGCATTAAAATACCGCTGCTCCTGTTAATTTCCATTGCCTTCGGTATTGGTTAGCAATGCCACCGGAAAATCTGTCAAAAGATCCCTGAGTTTAAGATTTTCTCCTGCAGCTATTTCAGCACCTGTAAGGCAGTTTCTCCAGTTTTTGGGGCCATCCTCGGGAAGAATAATTTCAAGGTCCTCTACAATTGTTTTTTGAGGAACAAAGTCTTCGGGTTTAAAAATTGAAGTGACTAAAACAGGAACCACGACCAGGGCCCATTTGTTTTTCAGTTTCCGGGAGTATGCAATAAAACTATTGGAGTGTTTACCCCAGACCTGAAGAGGAAGATACTCCCCTTTCTGGAATAGATCTGCATGCTCCTGGCGGAAGTGCAATGCCCTGTGCAGTAGGTACATTTTTATTTTTCCATTCTTGTAATCGGCCCTCAAATAATTCAACTCCTCCTTGAAATTATCCTTCTCAAATGACCTGAAATCAGAAACATACATTTTCCTTCTTCCGTAATTCACCGGCCTGCGATTATCCGGATCCACGAAACTCAGATCCCAGAGCTCTGTGCCCTGATAGATATCAGGGATTCCGGGGGCGGTAGTTTTTATCAGAGTCTGCCCCAGGGATTTTATAGCTCCATAGAAGGCTACCTTATTCTTAAAGCCCTCAAAGGCTTGCGTGAATTCCTGATGTTCCAAAACGGCGGAAATATAGTTTGAGATCCCGGATTCATATTCTTCATCAGGATTGCTCCAATCAGTATACACTTTAGCTTCTCTGAAAGCTTTTTGAAGGTAGTCCTTTACACGAGTAGGAAATTCTTCTAGTTCATTTTCCTCAAAAGGAAAGGCGCCAAGCAGACTCTGGTAAATGAAGTATTCCGCATTGGAATCGGGAACTAATTTATCTGTCTTAAATGACTCATTAAGCTTTTGCCATTCCTTGAATTTCTCAAACCATTCCTGTGGGATTTCGCTAAGGACGTTCAGTCGCATTCTTGCGTCTTCTCCCCGTTTTGTATCGTGAGTGGCGGTGGCATTAAGCGAAAGTGGATAAATTTTCTGCCTTAGTTTCATTTTCTCATGAAACTCCTCTACCCCCATTCCAAAGTTTTCCGGGGAGTCTCCAACTTCATTAATGGAGATGAGTCGGTTATAGATGTAAAAAGTGGTGTCCTCTACCCCTTTAGCAGCTAAAGGGCCCGTGAACTGCTGACAGCGCTGAAGGAAGCTGAGCATTCTTTCTGGTTCGTTTTCGGCTTCTCCCAAAAAGATGTCTCTTAAAATAGTTAGTCTCTGTGCTTTTTCAGGAGCCTGTCTTAATGCCTCAGAAAAAGCCGTCTCAATGATCTCTTTTTCAGAATCCCTTAATGGGAAAGCTTCAGGATATATGCGATATATGGGAAAAGAAGCAAGAAGGAGACTCAAAGCTTCCCTGAAATCATCCTCCAAATGATCTTTAGTTTCAGGAAGAAGCTGGTATTCCTTAAAAAGCCGAAACAGATTCTCCAGCTCGCCCGCCATTTTTTCCTTTAGGATCCACTGTTTTTTTTGGAAGACAAGATCTTCATACCTGGGCAGGTCGGGCGCAATTTCTTTATAAGCAGCAGAAAACTGTTGTCCATTTTCCTGTTGGATAAAAAGATGATTTACCTGAGCGAGGAAATCGTAACCTGTACTCCCCTGCACCGGCCAGTCACCGGGCAGCTGCTCTTCCGTTTCCTGAATTTTTTCGACGACCAGATACAGGTCCTCCTTCAGGAACCTCCGCAGCTCCCGAATGTAATCCGAAGGATTGAAAAGCCCGTCAATGTGGTCTATTCTTAGGCCGGTAATAAGGCCTAGGTCACAGAGTTCCTTTAAATAATAGTGATAAGTCTCAAATACTTTTGGGTCCTGCATATTCAAACAGATCAGGTCGTTGATGGTGAAGAACCTTCTGTAATTGATCTGCTGATCGGTCCTCTGCCAGGGTACAAGCTCAAAATACTGGAGTTCCAGGAGCTGTCTTAATTTTACTGAAGAGCTGTTGATCTCCTCCACCGCAATCCGTATCCCCTCCTGA
>CBFGYW010000304.1:0-2895 GCA_965653085.1 uncultured Salinimicrobium sp. | reverse complement strand
ATGGGAAGAGAAAAAACCTGCAGACAACGAAAGAGTAGTGTTTACCCTTTCTGAAGATGCAGATGATATAGAAGTGAATTCCCCGATAGAGGTGGTTCCCGTTTGCGAAAATGGTGTACGTCGGTACAGCCTTGACGATTATATGGAAGTGGAGCAGCGAATGAATAGTGCAGCTCCTGCTCCAAAACCCGTCCAGCCTGAAATGGAGCAGAAGACGGTTGTAGAGGAGAAGCCTGTAAAAGCAGCTCCCGAAGAGGAAATTGACCCCTTCAACAGCCCAATCACTGAGGACCTTAAAAAAAGAGCCCTGGAACGAAGAGCCAAAATGAAGGATTTCAATTACAAATTCCGTAATCACACCAATATCGACGAGATAGAAAGGATGCCTGCATATAAGCGCAACGGAATTGAGCTGGACAGAAATGTTCCAGGTGCAGAGAAACTTTCCCGAACTACTCTAGGTACAGGTGAGGATGATGAGCTGAAGTTCAGGACCAACAACTCTTTCCTGCACGACAACGTAGATTAATAAGGGTTACCCCCAACCCTGAAAACCCGGAGCACCCCCCATTGCTTCGGGTTTTTTATTTGGCATAGATCCGGAAGAGGATACAATTACTGTAGGTACGTATTCCTATAAATTATTATCTTCGTTGCTCTAAAATTGAATAATAATGGAACTACAGGAAAAGGTGATGACCGAGATGAAAGCCGCTATGCGGGCCAAGGATACAGTGAAACTTGAAGCCTTGCGAGCCGTTAAAAGCGCTATTCTGCTGGCTCAGACCTCAGGAGCCGGAAGTGAAGGCTTATCTGAGGATGAGGAGCTGAAACTGCTTCAGAGGCTGGTTAAACAGCGTAAGGAGAGCGCAGCCATTTATACTGAGCAGGGAAGAGAGGATCTCGCCCAGCCAGAACTGGAGCAGGCTGCTGTCATAGAACAGTTTCTGCCCGCCCAGATGAGCGAAGAAGAGATCGCACAAGAGGTTGAAAAAGTTATTGCCAGCACCGGAGCCAGCGGAATGCAGGACATGGGCAAGGTAATGGGTATGGCTTCCAAGCAGCTCGCCGGTAAGGCAGACGGAAAGACCATCTCTGCGATCGTGAAGCAGAAACTTGCGCAGCAATAATTATTTTCCCGCTACATTTCCTTGGGTTTCAAATAACTTTTTGTGTAAATTGCGCCACTTTTGAAGGCCGCGTAGTTCAACTGGATAGAATATCAGATTTCGGCTCTGAGGGTTGGGGGTTCGAATCCTCCCGCGGTCACTTTAAAAATCCCAACAGCTAAACATCAGTCTGTTGGGATTTTTGTTTTAGGTTATTTCTCAATATATCTTTCAACTTTCATTTTACCTGTAAGGAGCAGTGCCCTTTACCTGATGCGGATCCGGGTATCTTTTTCGAAGCAGCAGGGCCGCAATGGCAGCAGTGATCAGTCCCGATACTGCAGCCCAGAACATGCTCTGGAAAATATAATTCCTAAGCTCGAAATATGATTCCGCATCCTCTCGCGTCATTTCTCCCGAAGCAACAGAATGTTCTGTAATATTCGAAAAATATTCCGGTGCAATCCATTGACTGATTATGTACTGAACCAAAGGAGAAAGGATCACAATTCCCAGCGTTAGGAAAGCTCCTGACTTAAATCCCTGCTGCCAGGTAAGATGCCCACGATAATAATTTTTCCTTTTATCATATAAGGCAAGCAGGTATATGCCAATTGCAACAATGCCAAAGAAACTGGTATAGAAGGAATGTTCTTCAATATATTCGTCGTGTAGTCCCAGCATCCTTTCCCCCAGCATCCAGAGGATCGTACTCACGGAAAAAATCACTGTCCATTTCAATTCTATGCTGTACTTCCTCATAAATTTTGCTTTTCTTCTAAATTTAATAAAAAAGAAGCTTATTACAGCGATTTCTTTAGCATCCAGGTTTAGATGGGGAGGCTCTACTTTTATTTCAGGAATTCCTGCGAAAATCTATTACTTTTTACTTACTTAGCAATCTAAATTGGAAATCTATCAAGAAGTTATACTTAATGTTGCTTTTTCCTCTGCTGGCTTTCTCTCAAAATGCCCCTAGAGCAGAGTATACCGCCTTTTTCGATTCCATCGCTGGAATGGGAGACAGGCTGGTTTACAATGGCCATCAGTTCGAGGATATGTATCGAAGCGGGCGCACAGATTTCCGGTTTTATGAATCTCCTAATTATCTGAAGGGAGATGTCTATTACGGCGGACAGGATTATTACAATCTCGATTTGAAATATGACCTTGTGGGAGACCAGGTTATAGTCAAATCCACAGGGGAATTGAATTTCCTGGAGATCCAGCTCATTAAGCAAAAGGTTGAGCGCTTCCGGATTAGGGACAGGAATTTCGTCTACTATAATGCAAATGAAGTCCTAGAGGCAGGATTCTATGAAGAAGCCTATAAAGATGAAGACAATGTGCTGCTCGTGAAGTACATCAAAAGTCCAAGGGAGCGATTCCGAAACAATTATGTGAGCTACACCTTCAAGGAGGAGCAGGTTTACTTCATTAAGTCGGGAGAGACTACAAAGAAAATTAACCGCGTGGGAGACATTAGAAGGCTCTTTAAAGATAGATCGGAACTATTAAAATCCTATCCCTCCTATAAGTCGGCAGTCGACCGGGATTTCAGACTATACCTGATCAACGTATTGCAGTATTTAAAAAGAAATCAATAGCATTATACCCTCTGAAGTCCATATGGCATCTATTTTAAAGAGATCGATCTTTTTTTTTCTATTCCTGAGCTTATCGAATGTATACAGCCAGGGAGGTGAAAAAATAGATCTTCATTTCCAGGACAAACCGCTTCTGGAGATATTTTCACTCATTGAAGCAAAAACCGATTTCCATATCT
>CBFGYW010000303.1:0-2900 GCA_965653085.1 uncultured Salinimicrobium sp. | reverse complement strand
GTGACCTTTATACCATCTACATAAATATTTGTTCCTTTAGAATTGCTAATAACTGCTATATGATACCATCTGTTGGAAGAAATTTTATGCTTTGACACCAAAGCCTGTTCATTCCATTTAAAAGTGGGATATCCGTTTTCTATGCTAAGATCGTAACCTCCAGCGGAATAATTGTCAAAGTCCCTCTTTGAAAAAATGGTTTTTTTACCCGAAGTGGAAGCGGCATTCTGTTTTATCCATCCTTCCAATGTAAAATTGCCTGAAAGGTTAAAATTATTGCCAAAATGAATATAATCATCTACACCGTCAAAATCCACAGTGCTACAATTGCTAATCGTGATTTTGACATCATCATGAGCCCCGCAGGGAACAGTCCATCTTAGGGTATAGGTTCCTGGAGCACCAGTAAATAGAGTTTGAGGATCACGAATATCCATAAAACTTCCTCCTTCGGGACCATTGACAATGGTCCATTCTCCAAATAAATCAGGTTTCCCTTCAGGTTGTTCAAATTGAGCTTCTAGACCTGTGGTCGTATTTCCACAAACAAGGACCTGATCGGGACCCGCAACTGCAGGAATTTCCGCAGGTTCTTCAATGACTACTGGAATTGTAACCTCACAGCCATTCATATCTATAACTCTTACATTATAGGTTCCAGCTGCTAAATTTGTTGCTTTTGCTGTTGTTTGCCCAGTCTCTTCCCAGACATAAATATATTTACCATTTTCATCGGGAGTACCTCCTTCAGCCATAACCTCCGCCCAACCGTCTGCTCCACCATAACAGGTGACTTCTCCCTTTTCTTTTTCCAGTAAGACCAAAGGATTAGAAGGCTGATCAATAATTGCTTCTAGCGGGAATGTTTCTCCTGCCGAATCCTTAACAATGATAGAATGAGAACCTCCGGCTAGGCCAGTGAAAATATTCTCCGCCTGAAAGGGTTTATTATCTATACTGTACTGATAAGAACCTTCCCCTCCGGATGCTCGCACTGTGATCTGGCCATCTGAAGCGCCATTACAGAGTAATTGATTAGGAAAAGCGACAGCATATAAGGGACTTATTACTGTAGCCTCATTGTTAGTGGAAAAACATTTTGGGCTATTTCCATTACCACTGTCATTGCCGTTTCCATTTCCATTTCCATTTCCATTTCCATTGCTATTTCCATTCGTATGGCCGCAAGCATTAGAAATATTGTTTTGGAAAGTCAGATATATACCTTCAATTTTCACAATGTCCCCACAATCATAATCGATAGGAAAGGTTTGGGCTATGTTCGGAATCGCTTTTTTCTCAAAATAACAATTTCTTACTTTTTTGGTCACTATTTCACCAGTTAGGAGGTCCTGAATAGAGTAAATGACTTCAATATTCAAGGAATAACGGGTAGCTTGGGTAGGAAATGAGATATAGATATATTTCTGCCCTACTGAATCACAGTTATCTCTGGTTATTCTTCTACCGGTACCATTATCGTCATATCCAACGAAGTAATTGTCGAGCCCGAGGTCATTGGATCCACAATCATCAGCAAAGCAACCTCCAACATATTGAATAATGGTTTTTGTATAAGTAAGGTCTTTACCCCCTGTAACTTTGGAAGATTGATCTGTAACCGTTACACTGACTGCCTTGTCTCCAATAACACTATAGTTAACCGTATGAGGTCCTTTACCGGTGGCAGTTGCGGGAGTTGCATGCTCACCAAAGTTCCACACATAATTATAGTCAGGAGTGCCTCCTATGGCTTCCCCACCTGCCAGGCTGAAGGTAGATGTTCTAATGAGATTGTTCGCGTCTGTACAGATAGAGGTTGCTAGTATTTCAGCATAAAGAGAATCTACTATTAAGACCTTTTCCGTGTCAGTACATCCATTAGAATCAGTTACAGTTACTGTGTAATTACCAGCAGGTAAGTTTCTCGCGGTTTGTCCTGTTTCTAAAGCAGAATGCGACCATGTGAAGGAATAATTAGGAGAACCTCCTGCCACTTGCACAGTTGCTGTACCGGTAGCCGAGCCAAAAGAAGTAGTTTCGGTAGCCAGAATTCCTGTGATCTTGAGTTCAGTAGGTTCTGAAACAGTAACTGTTCTTGTAATAGAACAATTATTCGAATCTGTTACAGTCACTGAATGTTCTCCTGGTGCAAGGCCAGTTGCCATTTGTGAAGTTTGTCCGTTGCTCCATTTAAAGGAATAACTTCCAGCTCCTCCTTGTACAGTTACTGTCGCGGTTCCATTATTGGCACCATAACAACCCGAAGTTGTTTTAACGCTGGTAATTTCCACAAAAGTTGCCGGTTCTTCAATAACAACAGAAAGAGGGGCTGTAGTACAGCCATTGGCATCTGTAGCTATCACAGTATATGTTCCTGCCGGAAGATCGGTTTTTGTTGGTCCTGTTCCAATAGAATTCCAGTTATAGGTATAAGGACCAACTCCGCCAGAAGCCTCAACGGTAATTTCCCCTGTGGAATATCCATTACACATAACATCAGATTTATTCAATAAGTTAAGTTCGAGGATGTCTACTACTACTGTCTGATCTGAAGTCGTAGTATTTCCTGAATTATCAGTGAAAGTCCAATGGATAATATGAGTTCCTTCAGAAGATATGGTCGTAGGATCGGAAGTTGCTCCTACTATTTCAACACCACAATTATCTGTAGTCACTGGGGTGGGGACTGTTATTTCACAACCCGAATAAATGGTTTCTAGTTCAGGTTTAATGGGAGCTTCATCATCTTCCACAACAATTTCCTGGGTTACCGCTATAGCCTCATTGTTAGAGGAATCTTTAACGCTCCAGGTTATGATTGTAATACCAACAGGAAAAATTTCACTCATTGGCTTGCCATCGCTTCTGGTGCCTTTTGGAATTCCAACAGAGCAGTT
>CBFGYW010000302.1:0-2903 GCA_965653085.1 uncultured Salinimicrobium sp. | reverse complement strand
TTTCCCGTGGAAAAGGTTGAACTCCGCCGCAGCAGCCCTTGCTACGCTTAACCAGAAGCCCCCGCCATAGCTCTGATGCCAGGTGTCGCTGTCCTGATTGTCTGCCCAAACCCTTCCGACGTCGTAACCCCCGAAGATGCCAAGCTGATAGGGTAGAAAGTTACTGCGGATCTCCGGGAAGCTATATCGCAGGTCTGTCCCTGCAGCAAAGGCCTGATTTCCCGAGAAACGCTCGTGCCTGAAACTCCTGAGTCCGGAGTTCCCTCCCAGGGTGGCTGCCTGGTAAAATTCAAATTCATCATTAAAATTCACCTGCGCCTGCACCCTCGGGTTCAGTACCCACCGTCGGTTCTTCGAAATGGGAGTATACAGCTCCAGGTAGGGCTGCAGATATCCAAAGTATCTGTCGGAATCTTCCAGGTTCATCTTTCCGCCCGCAGTGAGGTTGAAATGCAGGCCTCTGGCCGGATTAAGGGCACTGTCATAGCTTTCATAAGTATATTCGGCTTCCAGTCCAGCAAAAAAATTCCGCTCGAAGAAATCTGCATCGGCAGGGAAAGCATCGGTGATGAACCTGCCGGGAGTATCCTCAACTTTTATTCCTTCAAAAAGGGCTGAGTACCGGAAGGTACTGCCATATTCCCCGCGGCGGATAAGGCCCAATTCAGCCCCAAAGGCACTTATCCGGATCCGGTTATAATCCTTGGAAACTTCATCCCGGTCGTAATGGGTGTCATTTCCGAAGCCGAAGTAATTGCTGGTCGTCCTGGCACTGGAGTAGTAGGCCCCCGCCAGGAAATTGAAGCTGCGCTCGGGATGTGCAAACTCTCCCGAATACTCAAGATCGAAGCCCCGGGTCGCAAAGAAATAAGAGGCCTTGAAGGAATGCCGGGTGGTGAAGGGTTTCCGAACCAGTCCATTTTTGGTGATCGTCGCCTTCGCCCCCAGGATCACCCCATCGTCAGGGTTGAAACCCAGGTATGGCAGGACATTCCCCTGGTTCGAGACCTTCAGGTCCCGGTTAAAGGTGTTGATCTCATAATTGTCGGTGCGGTAGATCTTCGCCCCGTTGTTTTGTTCCACCGTCATCTCCTGCGACCTGTGATCATAGACTTTTATGCCTTTTCCCTGAAGAATTCTATAGGTATCGTGATCCTGCCCTCCAATGATCTTGATTTCCACATCAGCCTCATTCACTCCCTGCACCACAAAATCATCGTCGTCGTCCAGGCCATAGACCCACACCTCCTCATTTTCGTCCTCAATGAAGATGCGCTCGTTCATCAGCTCCCCCTTCTCCCCATCCTTCTTTCGGAAGATCTGGATTTTGGTGTTCCCCTCGGGCAACCGCGTAATTTCAATGATGTCATCCTTATCGGTCCCAACCATTATGGCCAATTCTGAAAGTTCCTCGTAGTACCTGTCGACGATGTCTACCAGATTCTCCCTGCGGGCTTTCAGCTGCTGCTTCAGTTCTTCTGAAGATCCTCTCTGGATCTCTTCCGGAAGGCTTTTGAAAGCTTCATCAATGACCTCATCAGTAATGGCATTCTGAAGAAATCTGGCCTGCGAGATCCATTCTTCCCTGCCACTGTTTTCCAGCAGATTCCTGTCAAGGTTGGAAGCCGAACGGTTGAACCAGACGACATCCGAGATATCTTCCCCGTAATCCCCGAACTGGTTGAAGAACCCGATAAGTTTCCTGAAATTCCGGAACACCCAGCCGTCGAAGTTGGAAAAAGCCTGATCCCTGTCCCGGGGCACAGCCACAAAAACGTGGTTCCCGTTCTCGAGTTCGGTCTCTGCCCAGCGCCACTGGTCATTGTGCCTGTCCCAGTCCCCGATGAGCATATCGAAGACCCGCGCCCTCACGAAGGACTCCTCGTTCAGGCTGTATTTTTCATCCCGTCGCAGCCTTTCGAAAAGGCCAGAGGTGCTTTCTATATCCTCATTAGGAGAGCCGAAAGTCTCCTCGCCCACCCAGTTTTCCTCGGGCCGCTCCTCTATCATATAAAGCTCGTCCCCGTGTACATCGATATAATCTCCCAGTGCCGCCTGCTTCGGAAGATAATAGACTTCGGGATTGGTGTGCAGGATCCCGGCTGCTTCCGATAGTTTCGGAATTATCAGGTAAGCATAAGGATGGGAGCCCGTGTAGAAATCCATGATCATCTCCTCGGCGAAGGTCTCCTCAAAAGCCTCCTCCACCGGCTTGTCCTTATAAGCGGTATTCTGAAGGAACTGCACCGCATCCTTCCGCAGCATCCTGATATTGTACTCCCGGTCCAGGGAATCCTTAAGCCTGATGGAATTCGTCTGATTCCCACCGCCCGACCTGATGACTTCCAGGCCACCATAGAGGGTGTCGAGATCGGCAACAGGGGCGGAAATTTCCACGGAATACAGCTCGCGGTGGCGCTCTCCCCATATGTTTTCATAGAAGTCGCTCTTCTGGGTTTCTTCAGGAGTATAGATGCTGGCCTCCACAGTCCGTGGAAAAGACTCCGGAAGACTGGAAAGATCATAGGATTCCTCCGCCGGATAGACTTCTGTCTCATAGAGCAGCTCCCCTCCGGCCCCAAAAAACCGAAGCTGCGAGGAACCATCTTTATAAATATCGACAACAGCAAAACCCTGCTGCTCCTTTGCAAATTTCCCATATTTGCCCAAGCCGGCATAAGAAACCACAGCTCCCGAGCCCACCACCAGCTGTTTGCTGATCTCGTCCTCCAGATACTGCAGCGAATGGTCGTGGCCCGAGGCGTAGATTACCTTTCCCCACTTCTTTCCAATGGTCCTGAGGCGGGCAATGAATTCGGCATATTTGGGATTTCCGGCATCCTGGATGGAAGTCCCCCCGCTGGTGCGCAGCAGATTCGTCACCTGCCCCACCACCGGAACCG
>CBFGYW010000301.1:0-2911 GCA_965653085.1 uncultured Salinimicrobium sp. | reverse complement strand
CCGCTGGTTCAATGAGAATCTGGAGGAGATAATTTTAACGGGAAAACTTCAGAAAAAAGGGGATTAAGTTTTACATTAGGAAAAAAGATATGATGATGCTTCATTTGAAGAAAATATTGATGCTGGTGGGCCTGGTCTCGGTAGTAGGAATAGGCATAAATGCCGTTCAGGAGGCGCCCACGGATGAAAGCCAGACTGAAAAGCTGGTAAATGATTATAATATCTACGCCATTCCCCTGCCCACAGACCTGGACTTTGCGGGAGAGGCGGTGCCACTGGAGAATCCCGACATTGCCGAAAGGATGGACAGGGAGCTGCTGGTGAATACCTACTGGCAGAGTAATGGCCTTCTGCTTATCAAACGAGCCAATAAATATTTCCCCATAATAGAACCCATCCTTGCGGAATATGGTGTTCCGGATGATTTTAAATATCTGGCGGTTATTGAAAGCGGACTTACCAATGCTGTTTCTCCGGCCGGGGCTCGTGGTTTCTGGCAGATCATGGAATCCACCGGGCAGGAGTACGGGCTGGAGATCAACAGTAATGTCGATGAGCGATATCATCTTGAAAAATCCACCAGGGCAGCCTGCGAATACTTTCTGAAGTCAAAGGAGAGGCTTGGTTCCTGGACCCTTGCTGCTGCAGCCTATAATGCAGGGAACTACGGAGTGGACAAGCAGTTGGAAAGGCAGGAGGTTGGAGATTATTACGATCTGCTGCTGGGGGATGAAACCAGTAGGTATGTATTCAGGATTTTAGCCCTAAAAGAAATTCTTCAGGAACCCAGGAAATTCGGTTTCAATTTCAGGGATAAGGACCTTTATCAGAATATTCCCACGTATAAAGTTGAGGTGGATACTCCTGTAACCAATTTCACAGATTTTGCGCAACAGTTTGGGATCAATTATAAGATCCTGAAGATCCACAATCCCTGGCTTCGGGAAGGGCATTTGAACAATAGTAGCAGCAAAAAATACTTTATTGAGATCCCGGAAGAAGGGCAGTACAGGGTAAATTAGAAAATTTAAGGAAAAAATCAGGGAAGTTTTGCGAACCCCTCGTTAGGATTCAACTGGTTGGAATCATTAAGAAGCAGCAGGGATATACCATCGGAAATTGAATCATAGTTCATCTTAAATGATTTTTCCTTGCTGATCCCGTAGTGATGGGACAGGCTCCTTCTGATATCGATGATCCTCTTTTCCCTATTGAGCAGAAAAGTTGTGGGAAAGCCCAGTGAATGTTTCATGGTTCTGATTACTCCCGAACTTTCGTTCTGAAGCTCATCAACGTAAAGTACTGTAATGTTTTTATTGTATTTCTTCGCCAGCTCTTTGGTGGTCTCGTGCTTGTCCCAGAACAGAACTATGATCTTGATTTCATTACTGTATTCTTTTGCCAGTTCATTCAGCGCAGGAACCTCTCCTTCGGTAGGTACAAGCCAGGAGGCATAAGTTCTCAGAAATACAGGTTTTTCAAAATCTTCAAGATAGGTGGCATCCTTCTTTAGATTATGAACTCTGAAGTTGTCGAGATAGCTTCCTTTAAGGCAATGGTTAACTAGGGAATCGAAAAGGAAGTTGGCACGTTCGACATTATTCTGCCGATAGGCTTTATTAGCCTTCTGTTCGTATTTCTCTAAGTTAGCGGAAATGGTCTGGGAAAAATAGAGGGTTTTTTCTTGGGAGAATCCGGAGATACTCATAAAAATCAGGCAGGCGGCAACAAAAATTTTCCTCATTTGTACCAAAGGGTAACTTGGTTGAACAAATATACCCTAAGGGAAATCGGTGGAAAAACTTATTCGATAAAGTGCGGAAATACTAGATAAACGGTCACTTCATCCGCCTCAGCGGAACAAAGGCTCGGGAAAAGATTTTATATCTTTTTCATCTGCTGTTTCATCATCTTGATCTGATCATCCAGCATTTTATGTTTATCCAGTTTCTTGGCTTCAGCTAAAAGCATCTGCGCTTCGCGTTTCCTTCTTTTTGTCATCGCTATACCTGCAAGATTCAGTTTTGCCATAGCGAGGTCCTGGTCCATGGAAAGTCCTAGTTTAATAGCCTTTTTAAAATGTTTTTCTGCCTGCGAAATATTGGTCTGGGAAACCATTAATCCGTGGAGGTACCAGTAATAACCCTGCTGTTTTTGGGTGAGGGCGGCTTCAGGGTCTTTAATTCTATCGAGCCATTTCTTGGCTCCCGGAAAATCCTGCTTCCTTAGTCGCAGGAAAGCCATCAGGATCATTTCGTTTTTAAAATAAAGGAAGATGAAGATCAGCATAATTAGCAACAGGAGAATTCCGTTGCCAATATTTCCTTCTATGAATTGCCAGACAGCCAGTCCAAAAAGAGCGACTGCAAGTATTAATTTATATATTTTATTGAACATAAAGCGTAATTTTGCAAGGCTGCAAAGTTAAGAAAAACAATTCAAAATTATTTCAAAATTGGGTTTGTGAGAGTGAAAAGTCTTCGTATATTTGCCCGCAGTTTTAGGAAGAGGTCTTAAGGCTATTTTTCAAGCGATATCAAAGAAGATTAAAGATAATTATCATGAAAAGAACGTTTCAACCATCTAAGAGGAAAAGAAAAAACAAGCACGGGTTCAGAGAGCGTATGGCAAGTGTTAACGGAAGAAAAGTGCTGGCTCGAAGAAGAGCTAAGGGAAGAAAGAAATTATCTGTATCCTCTGAGAATAGACATAAGCACTAATGATAATTAGTCTCGAAAATAATAAGGTGTTACTTTTTTAAGTAACACCTTTTTTTATACCTAAATGCTTCCTAATTTTATAATCTCACCTTAATTTTTCCAAATGCCTAAGAATAAAGATTTAAAAAGCATTCTCATTATAGGTTCAGGCCCTATTGTAATTGGTCAGGCGTGTGAATTTGATTATGCAG
>CBFGYW010000300.1:0-2920 GCA_965653085.1 uncultured Salinimicrobium sp. | reverse complement strand
GGGGATAGGATAAGTATCAACAACCAAAACCAAAACGATGAAATTAGGAGCATTTTCTGTCAGCCTCAGCGTCAAGGACCTGAAGGCATCAAAAACTTTTTACGAGAGCCTGGGCTTTACCGCCTTTGCGGGAGACCTGGAGAAGAACTATCTGATCATGAAGAACGAAAACGCCCTGATAGGCCTGTTCCAGGGTATGTTTGCGGGGAACATCCTCACCTTCAATCCGGGCTGGGATGAGAATGCAAACAACCTGGAGGAGTTCGATGACGTAAGGGAAATCCAGCGGCAGCTGAAGCAGCAGGGCATCACAGTGGAGCCGGAAGCAGATGAATCGGGTTCAGGCCCCGCGAGTTTTATGGTCACCGATCCGGACGGAAACGTCCTGCTTTTCGACCAGCACCGATAGGTTTTTCTGCCACGAATCCACGAATTTTAAGGTGGTTATTCGTGTATTCGTGGCTTTTGAACACCAGGTTCAGGGCCAGGTTTTTCTGACACGAATCCACGAATTTAAATTAGATTATTCGTGTATTCGTGGCTCTATATAGAAGATTATTCGTGTATTCGTGGCTCCTCACCCCACCTGTTCAGTTTCGTCATTCCTTCTCCTATACCTTTCAGCAAAAACGGCTATAACCAGCAGCTGCAGGATATGATAGATCATAATGGGCAGGAGCAGCAGGGCGGCACCGGCGCTGTTTCCGAAGATGATCTTCAGCATCACCGAGCCGTGGACCAGGGACTTCTTGGTGCCGCAGAACTTCGTGGTGATGCTGTCCTCGATGCTGAAGCCCAGGGCCCTGCAGAGAAGCCCTAATCCGAAATAGATCACGACGAAGAGCAGCAGGATGAGGGCGAGGAGCTTCAGCAGGTCCTGCAGCTGAATGGACTCAAAGAGGCTGGTGGAGAAGGAGGTGCTGAAGCTGGAGTAGACGATCAGCAGGATGATACTTTTGTCGAAGAGGCCCAGCTGGCGGCTGTATCTGCGGGCGAGTTCCCCGAGGTATTTCTGCAGCAGGAGTCCGATGGCCAGGGGCAGGATGATCTGCAGGAAGAGTTTATAGAGCACCTCGCCGAAGGGCAGTTCGGTGGCGCCCTTCAGAAACAGGCTCATCCAGAGAGGGGTAATCACGATTCCGATGAGGCCGGAGAGGCTGGCGTTGAAGATGGCCGTGGGCAGGTTGCCTTTGGCCAGGGAGACCATCACGATGGAGGAGGAGACGGTGGAGGGCAGGGCTGCCAGGAAAAACAGGGCGAGCCAGAGTTGCGAGTTGGTGCCCTCTTCGAAAAAGGGGAGGAAGAGGAAGACGATAAATGGGAATAGCAGGAAGGTGGTGAGCTGCACTACGATATGGACCTTGTAGTTGAGGAATCCCAGTCGGAATTGGGAGGGGGAGAGTTTCAGGCCATAGAACAGGAAGATAAAGCCGATCCCGATATCGGTGATCTGCTTTAGGGGGAGAAGCTGGGGCCCCTGTGGCAGCAGCCAGGCCAGCAGGATGGCGGCCAAAAGGGCAAGGATAAATCCGTTGGACTTCAATTCTCCTGCGGGTTTTTCACCTCAGGTTGCTGCAGGTCTAGGAGCTCTTCGGGGTTCAGGATGTTCTCAATTTCCTCTTTTTTACTTTCTTCCGTTTCGAGTTCTTCCGTTTCTGATTCTTCAGCCAGGGCAGCCCTGGACAGCAGGGAAGGATTCAGCTGCTTACTGGCATTGGCGCCCATCTTCTTCAGCTTCTCCACCCTGGTAATGAGATTGCCTTTTCCGGTGAGCTTTTTCATAGCCCCCGAATAGGACTTCTGCACCGTATCCAGCTGTCGCCCGAGCTTCAGCAGCTCTTCGGTGAGGTTGGTGAAGGAGTCGTACAGCGCTCCGGCCAGACTGGCGATCTCCAGGGCATTCTGCTGCTGCTTCTCGCTGTGCCACATACTGTCGATGGTGCGCAGGGTAGCCAGCAGGGTGGTGGGGGTCACGATCACGATGTTCTTTTCAAAGGCCCAGGTGTAGAGGCCATTGTCTGCATTCAGGGCCACCGCAAAGGCGGGTTCTATGGGCACGAACATCAGCACGAAGTCGGGGCTTTCGATCTGGTACAGCTGATGGTAATTCTTGGCGCTCAATCCTTCAATATGGGCCTTTATAGAGCCGATATGCTGCTTCAGGTAGTCTGACCTCAAAGAAGGCTCTTCCGCGTTCACAAAGAGCTCGTAGGCCTTCAGGGAGACCTTTGAATCGATCATCATCTTCTTTTCGCCCGGAAGGTGGATCACCACGTCGGGTATCACCCGTTTTCCGTTCTCCTGAAGGAAGCTGGTCTGCACGAAATACTCCCGGTCCTTTTCCAGTCCCGATTTCTCCAGCACGCGTTCCAGCACCAGCTCCCCCCAGTTGCCCTGTACCTTGCTGTCGCCTTTCAGGGCCTTGGTAAGGTTGTTGGCCTCCCGGCTCATCTGTTCATTCAGCTCCTTCAGTCCGCGTATCTGCTCCTGCAGCGCCGAATTCCTTCCGATGCTGTCCTTATGGGTGTCTTCGACCTTCTTCTCGAAATTCAGGATCTTCTCCTGCAGGGGATTCAGGATGTTCTGCAGGTTTTCCTTGTTCTGAAGGGTGAACTTCTCCGATTTCTGTTCCAGGATCTTATTGGCAAGATTTTCAAATTCCCTGGTGAACTTTTCCTGCAGCTGCTCCACCTCCGACTTCTGCTCCTCGTGGCGCTGCTGCAGGTTCTGGTATTCGGCATTCCTGCGGGTGAGTTCGGTGCGCAGGAAATCCTTTTCTTCCCTGATGCTCTCCCTCTCGGCACAGGCTTCGGAAAACTGTTTTTCCGCTGCCATCTTCGCCTCCTGGGCCTGTTCCTTCAGGTCGCTGATCTGCTGCTGGATCTGCGCCTTGTAGTTCTCGAACTGCAGCAGCACCTGG
>CBFGYW010000299.1:0-2924 GCA_965653085.1 uncultured Salinimicrobium sp. | reverse complement strand
CTGCCATAAGATAGATCTCATCGATATTGTACTGGGCCACCAGGTCCTCGATCTGGTTGAAGTTGGTAGCGTCGGCGATCTCAAAGGGGCCCGACTGCATCAGCTCCCGGTTCCCTTCCCTGATGTCGCTGGCGATGACATTGTCATTTCCATATTTGGCTCTCAGGGCCATTGTAAGTTCTGTTCCTATCTGTCCGCAGGCACCGATGATCAATATCTTTGGGGTCATTAATTTAAATTTTAGTCCACAAAGATATTCATTTAGCAAAGCCTGAAAAACTATGGACTCGTTAAATGCTTTTCTTTTGAGGAAAAAGCTGAAAGCGGTTATTTTGTTCCTGCTACTTTTGTAGATATCTTTGAAGCATGAAGAAACTCCTCCTTTTCCTGATACTGGCCGGTTTCCTGAGCTGTGATGAAAAGCCACAGGCACAGGCTGAGGCTGAGCAGGATACCGCAAAACTCACCGATTCCCTGGAGATACAGGGTGGCCGGCAGGTGAACCTATTGCCTGAAGCCGAGGAGAAGGTTGGGGACTGGCTGGCATTCGCCACGGCCCACAACCAGGTGGAGGATATGAAAAACACCACCGGAAGGGACCTGGTGTCTAATTCGCAGCCGATCGTCCAGATCATGGAGGCCCTGAACAGTACATTGCCCGATTCGCTGCAGCAGGTACCCGTGCGGGCGCGTACCACGGTGCTGGTGACCAAGGCCAATGTGCTGCATCAGGTAGCGACCAAGAAGGAGGTGAAGGCCCAGGAGGTATTTAATGCTGCCAATGATATCATCCTGGAATTCGACAATTTCAAGCTGCAGCTGAATGAGCTGTTTCTGAAGACTCCGGCAGATTTCGAGATCGAGCTGGACCGACAGTTTGAGGAAAGTCAGGATTCCCTGAAGAGGGTTCGGGAGCTGGAAGTGGAGTCCGGGCTGCGGCAGCAGGGACAGCAATAACAGGTTTTAAGGTGCAGCTCCCCCGGAGCTGGAGAAATAAAAAGCTGCGTTTTCTACAAAGATTTACCTCCTCCGGAGGAAAAGCAGGAGAAGGAAGAGGGCGTTTTCTACAAAGATTTACCTCTTCCGGAGGAAAAGCAGGAAAAGGAAGAGGCGTTTTCTACAAAGGTTTACCTCCTCCGGAAGAAAAGCAGGAGAAGGAAGAGGCGTTTTCTACAGAGATTTACCTCCTCGGGAGGTCAGCATCCCCAATATCGAACTGTAACAATTTCATTGAAACATCGTCTTTATAGAAACTACAGCTTCATGAAATTATCTACTCTTTCTATCTTTCTATTGCTGGTGCTCCAGGTGGGTATGGTATCGGCACAGGAAATATCTTCGAGGGTCCTGGACGGGAAGACCAGACAGCCTATTCCCTATGCTACCATCATATTTGCTGAAGACAAAGGGGTCATCACCAATGAGGAGGGCATTTTCAGCCTCGTGGATGAAGGAAACATCAGCCGGATAACGATTTCTTCCATGGGATATGAAAGCCTTGAACTGGAGGCTTCCAATGTTCCTGCCGAGATCCTGCTGACGCCTGCAACCATTCAGCTGAATGAAGTTTTCCTGAGCAATAAGAACCTTACGGGGAAGCAGATCATCGAAAAGGTGAAGGAGTCGGTCGCCGGGAATTACGATTTTGAGCTTTCGCAGAAGCGTTTCTTCTACAGGCAGTCCAACCTGAACACCGTGAACCGTTTTAAGCTCCACGTGGATGAAAGCACCATTGAAGGGATAGACCAGCGGCTGCTGAATGAGATCTCTGATAATGTTCCGAAGCTCACCGGCTCCTACCGGGAGGTACTTGGAGACTTCTTCGGAAATTATGATCAGCAGAAACTTCAGTTCACCAAGGCTGCAAATCTCTACAACCCAAGCGGTACAGAGAGGCTGGATGAACTTACGGAAGAACTGGAAACCATCTTCAGAAAGAACCTGAAGCAGCATTCCTACCTGAAGGTGCGCTCCGGCATCATTGGGGTTAAAGTGGATGCCGATGAACTGGAGGAGGACCTTGTTGCCAAATCGGAGCCGGTTGAAAAGACAGAGGAGGAAAAGGCGAAGGAGATCTCCGATAAAAAAGAACGACTTACATCTTCGGTCAACAGGGAAGTGAAACAGCTGCTGACCTCCATGTTCTGGAAAGAGGGCAATACTTTCAATCTTTTTGAGAAATCCAGCAAATACAGGTTTGAGGTGGAAGGCTTCGCCCACCTGGATGGGGAAACGGTGTATGTGATCAACTTTGAACCTAAGAGGGGTGCGGACTATAAAGGGAAGATCTATGTGAATACCATAGATTACGGAGTGCATCGGCTGGATTATACAAACGTGAAGCCGCTGAAGAGGTTCCGGCTTTTCGGCATCAGCACCGCGAAAGATGTGTACAGGGGCAAAATGATCTTCCATAAGGATGCGAAGGGAAAATACCAGCCTAAATACCTTGAGCAGCAGCGGGGGGAAACCTTCGGGCTTGACAGGCCGCTGACCATCATCGAGAAGAACAGGGTGGTGCCCGGACGGAACAAGCAGAACGAGCTGGACCTGGACCTGGACCTCAGCTTCAGTCAGGTGGACACTTACCAGTTCGTGGTTTACGAATCGCTTGTCATGATGATGATGAGCGAGCAAATGTCGATGCCGATGTACTGGCGGCGTATGACGCATCCCTGTCCAAGCTTGTCGACATGGGCGCACATGTCGAACAGGTCAAGCTGCCTTATAGCTTGGGTGATTTAGCGCAAATAAATGGGCTGATCATCAGCACCGAGGCTTATCGTCATCTAGGGCGCTTTGTCGATGATGGCACGTTAGAGCTCGACAGTGATGTAAGGCCTCGTATTTTGGCAGGGAAGGGAGTCAGCGCCGAAGACTATATCAGTGCCTTAGAGAAGCGAAAGCAATTCATTGCCCAGTAT
>CBFGYW010000298.1:0-2925 GCA_965653085.1 uncultured Salinimicrobium sp. | reverse complement strand
GCTGTTCGTAACGGATGCCAACCAAATCGTTACCCAGGAAACTTTCAGAAACGAAATACGGAATCTTGTCTCCCTGCTTAAAGGGTTTCAGCGCCTCTTCATTCTCCACCTTCCTGAACTTCTTGTCGAACTGCTTCTCCACAAGGTTCCTGGCAAGAATGATGCTGATGGGCTGAAAGGTATACTGGTTATAAGTTTTTACAAGGCTGTATTCTATTTTCGGCCCCACTGTAAGTGCCGTATTTGAAGGCAGCGTCCAGGGGGTGGTGGTCCAGGCGATAAAGAAAAGGTCCTCCTCCAGGGATGCAAGGGCCTCGGGCAGGGAATTCTTTTTCGCCTTGAACATCGCAGTCACCGTGGTATCAGTAACATCCTGATAGGTCCCCGGCTGATTCAATTCGTGAGAACTTAGACCGGTTCCGGCTTTTGGAGAATAAGGCTGGATGGTATAACCCTTGTAGATCAATCCCTTCTTGTAGATCTCGGAGAGCAGCCACCAGACACTTTCCATATATTTCGGCTCGTAGGTGATGTAGGGATCTTCCATATCGACCCAGTACCCCATTTTCTGGGTGAGGTCATTCCACACATCGGTATAGCGCATCACCGCATTGCGGCAGGCCTGGTTGTATTCCTCGACGCTGATCTTCTTCCCGATATCCTCCTTGGTGATCCCAAGCTCTTTTTCAACGCCTAATTCAATGGGAAGCCCGTGAGTATCCCACCCGGCTTTCCGCTTTACCTGGAAGCCTTTCTGAGTCTTATATCTGCAGAAAATATCCTTGATGGAGCGCGCCATCACGTGGTGAATCCCCGGAAGTCCGTTTGCCGAAGGCGGGCCTTCGAAAAAGATGAAAGGCTCCTTGCCTTCACGGGTAGTCACACTTTTCTGGAAAACATCATTCTCCTTCCAGAAATCGAGAATTTCTTCGCCAATTTTTGGTAAGTCAAGTCCTTTATATTCAGGAAACTTCGCGCTCATTTTATGCTGATTTCTTATGGTTGCGCGAAAGTAAGGATTTTTGGCAAATTTAGGGTGGGAAATTGCCACGAATGCACGAATCTAAGTTCTTCAGTTCAATGGGGTGGTGGGAGAATGCCACAAATACACGAATAATTCTTTCTTCCCTCTTTACAGGCTACATAGGATGCCATCGAAATAATGGATTGCCTGCGGCTTAGAACTGGTAGTTCAGGGCCAGAATCAAATTCCTTCCGGGCGCTGCAATTCCTGAGGAATAGGGACGGTACCGCTGGTCGGTGATGTTTTCCAGGGCTGCGGTGGCCATTAGGGATCTGGATAGCTTATACCTCACCGAGCAATTTAGGGTGTACCATTCGGGGGAGTAAGGATTGCCATTGGCATCCACGGCATACATATAATCCTTGTCCTGTTCAGAAGGGGCCAGTTCGTCATAGCTCAACTCCTCATTGTATTCTGCGAAGAGGTCCACCTTCAGCTTATCCTTCTCCCATACCAGGTGAGCGTTTGCAAAAAAGGGAGCTGCGTGTCTCATGGGGGCCTTGTCTCCATTGTCGAGTTCTTCTTTGCCTTCGGTGAGGCTGAGCCGGGAGATGAGCTTCAGGTTTTCGTGGAGATCTAATTCGGCTCCCATCTCTAATCCGTAGACATAGGCGAAGGCTGCATTCTGGATCGCCTGCACCTGGCTGGGCTCTCCCTGGTAGTCAATGACACTTTGCCCATTCAGCTGAAAATCACGGCGCACCAGGGCATCTTCGAGATGGGTATAGTAGCCGGTGAGGTCCAGCAGGAGGACATCTTCAATGTTTATCTGCACCCCCAGTTCGGAATTATAGGCATATTCCGGCTTCAGGTCTGCGTTGGGCACGACCACCATTCCGGGAACAGATTCGAAGATCTTGCCTACATCATCTATATTCGGGGCCCTGAAGGCGGTGGAAAAATTCAGTTTCCATTTCAGCAGTTCGCTCTGGTTCCAGCTCAGGCCGGCACTCCCGGTAAGGGCTCCGGTTTTGAGGTTGGCATCTGCGAAAGGAAAGTCATAAACTGCGTCATCGAATTGTGCATTCAGAAGTACGTAATTGTATCTCGCCCCGGTCTGGAAGGCCAGGTCCCTGCTGATCTTCCACTGGAAGCTTCCATAGCCTGCGATGGACTGCCAGTCTGAATCATTGGGATAGCGGGAGGTGCCAGTGAGGGTTTCACCCGTAAGGATATTCTTTTCAGACCCGTGGGAGCCGATCCTGTTCAGGATATATTCAATTCCATAATATAGTTCGCTTTCATTAAATTCCTTCTCAAAATCGAGGTTCAGGGAATAGGCATCCACCTGTTCCTCGGTCTGGAAGAGGGTCTCGGCCTTGTAGTCTCTGTCGTTTCGGCTCTCCCCGAAGGCCTGGTAGGCGAGGGTGAGCTTTGACTTGTCGTAGATGTTCCCGTTGCCTTTTTTGTTGATCTGGAAGTTGGTCTGCAGCCAGTTCTGGGGCCCGTAATACCATTCCGCAGCCCTCAGCACGCCATCCCTTTTTCTGTAGAGCCGGTCGTAGCGGGGGTAATCAGATGTGCTTGTGTAAATGAGTCCAAGACTGAAATCCCAGTTCTCATTGGGTTTGTACCTGATTTTCTCCAGAAGGTTTATCTGGTCATAGCCCGTAGGCTTCTGCACTTTAGGATTGTCATTTGGCACAGTGATATCCTGTCCATTTTGACGTATCACATAATCGGGGCGCAGATATTCTTCCGGCCCGTGGCTTCCCATTCTCAGGTCGTCGAAATCGGAATAACTGACACTCGAAAGGAAGGCCCATTTTTCTTTTCCTACAGAAATATCAAAATGCCCTGTCTTTTCATTGTTTGCAGTAGCGTAGCGGGCATAGGCCCTTCCGGAAACCCTCGTTTTCTGCTCAAAGGAGAATTTGGGATCGAGGGTATAGAAATTCATC
>CBFGYW010000297.1:0-2926 GCA_965653085.1 uncultured Salinimicrobium sp. | reverse complement strand
AAGTAACCCCTGAAGTTTCAGCTGAAGGCCAGCCTGTGCCTGTGGATTACGCCTCCGGATTCAGTATAATGGATTTTGGAGCCTATCAGATCCTTACGATAGAAAAACCCTGGCCCAATTCAGAAAAGGCCTTCAGGTACCTCCTATTTGAGCAGGGAGCGGAGTATCCGGAAGGACTTGAGGTGGATGCGAAGATCCAGGTGCCGGTGCAAAAGCTGGTGGTGACCTCTACCACCCACATCCCCTCCCTCGAGGCCCTGGGGGTGGAGAAAAGCCTTGTCGGCTTCCCCGGACTGCAGTATATCTCTTCTGAAAACACCAGAAAACGGATCGCCGAAGGAAAGATCCAGGAGCTGGGAGAGAATGAGGCTATTAACACTGAAATCCTTCTAAACCTGAACCCCGACCTGGTGGTGGGCTTCGCCATTGACGGCAGCAACAGGACCTTCAGCACGATTGCCAGGAGCGGGATCCCGGTGGTGTATAACTCCGACTGGACCGAAGATTCTCCTTTGGGAAAAGCCGAATGGATCAAGTTCTTCGGCGCATTCTTTCAGAAGAACGAAGAGGCAGCAGCCCTGTTCGAAAAAGTGGAAAAGGACTATCTCGAGGCCCGGGAGCTGGCACAGCAGGCAGAGGACAGGCCCACCGTGATAGCAGGATCTATGTTCAAGGACCAGTGGTTCCTGCCCACGGGAGAAAGCTGGCACGGACAGTTCTTCAGGGATGCCAACGCGCAGTATCTGTATGAGGATTCCAAAGGCAGCGGCAGCCTGGCCCTCTCCTTTGAGGCGGTGCTCGCAGAAGCCGGAGATGCGGAATTCTGGATAGGTCCCGCCCAGTTTCAATCCTATGAAGAGATGAAGGCTGCATCTCCACATTATGCGCAGTTTTCGGCATTTAAGGAAAAGAACATCTATACCTTCAGCAGTGAAAAGGGCGAGACAGGGGGCGTGCTTTTCTATGAGATGGCACCTAACAGGCCCGACCTGGTTCTAAAGGACCTGATCTCCATTTTTCACCCGGAGCTATTGCCAGATTACCAGACCACCTTCTACAAACCCCTTAAATAAATGCATTCCACCGGCGCCCATAAATTCAGTCTGTTACTGCTCCTGATTTTATTGGTAGTGGCTGGTTTTCTGAATATTAGCTTCGGTTCAGTGAACATTCCCTTTGAGGAGGTGATGGCTGTGCTTTTCCTCGGAGAACCCACCAATGAGAGCTGGAATTACATAATCATGGAGTACCGCCTGCCTAAGACCTTCACCAGCATCCTCGCCGGATCGGGCTTAGCTGTAAGCGGATTACTGATGCAGACCATGTTCCGGAACCCCCTGGCAGGGCCATACGTGCTGGGACTTAGCAGCGGTGCCAGCCTTGGAGTCGCCCTGGTGATCATGGGAGCCTCCATCTTCGGTGGAATGGCTTCCGACTTCCTGCTGTCATCCTGGGGCCTTGTGGTGGCTTCCAGCGCCGGAAGTGTCCTGGTCCTGCTGGCCGTTATGGTGGCTTCCATCAGGCTGAAAGACACCATGGCGATCCTGATCATCGGACTGATGTTTGCCAGCCTTACCTCGGCTGTGGTGAGCGTGCTCTCCTACTTCAGCCCCGCCTCCCAGTTGCAGCAGTACGTATTCTGGTCCTTCGGAAGTGTCGGGAACCTGGGCTGGAATGAAGTGGGAGTGCTCAGCCTTTTCTGGGTATTGGGAACCCTGATAGCCATCAGCTGTATCAAGAACCTCAATTCCCTGCTTCTGGGAGAGCAGTATGCCAAAAGCCTCGGGATGAGCATCAACAGGAACAGGGCGCTGCTGATCATATCCACCAGCCTGCTTGCCGGAAGCATCACCGCCTTCGCGGGTCCGATAGCCTTCGTAGGGCTGGCGGTACCGCATCTCATACGACAGGTCATCCCTGCCAACGACCATCGCATTCTGCTGCCAGCCGTCCTCCTGGGAGGCGCTGTACTGATGCTTCTCTGCGATCTGGTAGCCCAGATGCCCGGAAGTGATTATACGCTTCCTATCAACGCCATTACCTCCATTGTGGGTGCCCCGGTGGTGATCTGGCTGCTGGTACGTAAAAGAAAACTGTTGTTTTAAATAAGACCATTATTAAAAATCCAGGCCAACATAGTATCCTGAAAACTGAGAACCTCAGTATTGGTTATCGCAAGAAGAAGCAGGAGATCCTGATCGCTTCCGGAATCGATATTGAAATCCTGAAGGGAGAGCTGGTTGCGGTGGTAGGAGTCAATGGGGTTGGGAAATCCACTTTTCTAAGGACCATCAGTGGGATCCAGCCGGACCTGGGAGGGGAAGTTTTTATCAATGGCGAGGACCGAAGCTCCATTTCTTCGGAAAAGCTGGCGACACTGATCAGCCTGGTGCTCACGGAACAGCCGCTATCCCGAAACCTCAGCGTAAAGGACCTGGTGGCCCTGGGAAGGCAGCCTTATACCAACTGGATAGGCAGCCTTTCAGAAGACGATATCGCGAAGGTAAGGCAGGCCCTGGAGCTGGCGCAGATCCAGGAGCTGCAGGACAGGAGATGTTATGAACTCAGCGACGGACAGCTGCAGAAAGCCCTGATCGCCCGCGCCCTGTCGCAGGATACCCCCCTTATGATCCTCGATGAACCCACCTCTCATCTGGATATTTACCATAAAGCCCAGGTCCTGAAGCTCCTGAAGCAGCTCAGCGCAAGCACCGGCAAGGGGATCGTCTTTGCCACCCACGAGATCAACCTCGCCCTGCAGCTCTGCGACAGCATTATCCTGATGAAAAAAGGGGAAGTGCAGCAGGGAAGCCCCGAACAGCTGATCGCCCGGAAAGCCTTTGAAAACCTGTTTCCCAAGGATCTGATTGTGTTTGATGAAACTACCCGTACGTTTCGAATAACGGGGGGATAACCACGTGTGGGA
>CBFGYW010000296.1:0-2931 GCA_965653085.1 uncultured Salinimicrobium sp. | reverse complement strand
AATTACGAGTTCAGCTTTGATCCTCCAACCAAGATCAACAACCGTTATCTCTACGTAGTGAACTTTAAAGATATGAATCAGCTTCGTCCCTGGTACTTCGGAAAACTCTTTATAGATGCAGAGACCAAGGCGTTGGTAAAAGCTGAATTTGCGCTGAATGTAGATAATCGCGATGCCGCCAGCCAGATGTTCGTCAAAAAGAAACCGGGAGGCACCAAGGTGTATCCAGTGAATGTGACCTATAAGGCTGAATACAGGAACCAGGATGGGAAATGGTATTTTGGTTACGGCAATACCGAAATGGAATTTGTCATCAATTGGAAACGTAAACTGTTCAATTCCCGATATACCGTAAACAGCGAGCTCGCTATTACCGACTGGACGCTTGAACCCGGACTGACCATTGACAAGGAACGTTTTCTGAAGCCCAATGTAGTGATGGCAGATGATGTTTCGGGCTTTGCTGACCTGAACTTCTGGGGAGCGAACAATATCATCGAGCCGGATAAGACTATTGAAAATGCTATTGAGAAGATTCAGAAGAATTTGAGGGATTGATTTGAGTCAAGAGTTAAGAAAAGTTGATTGCGATGCTTAAAGGTTTCGACGAAGTGACGCTATGATGGCGTGACTTTGGATGGTACATTACTAGGGAAATCATAAAATCATTTAAATCAGCGGTCCTTTTTCGTATCTTAGCCTCAGCACCCATAAATTAACCCCATAGAACCACCTACACACTCGGAGAAGACATCAATGTCTGATGTACAGAAGATCAACCGGATTGCCGTGATTTCCCGGGTGCTGGATGCATTGTCCAATACCACGGGGATGGGTTTTACAGCTGTAGTGAAGGTGACCGAAGATCAGTGGATCACCTGCGCAACTAAAGATCTGATCTCTTTCGGGCTGAAGCCGGGGGACGAGCTGAAGGTGGAAACCACCCTCTGTAACCTGGTGCGACAGCAGAAGGAGCCCATAGTTGTGGATAACATTGCGGAACATCCGGTTTACTCCAAACATCCCGGTCCTGCTTCCTATGGATTTCAGAGCTATATAGGAGTACCAATCATCCGCAGAAATGGAGAATTCTTTGGGAGCCTTTGCGCCATGGACCCCCTGCCCGCAAAGGTGGACAGCGTTGAAGTCCTTGATGCTTTTAACCTCTTTGCAGACCTGATTTCCTTCCACCTTGATGCTGTTGAACAACAGGATGAATGTTCAGGTGTGCACAGCAGGGAGCAGGAGGAACAGGATAATTCCCAGCTTCCGGAAGAATTTATAGGAGTTCTGGGGCACGATCTGAAAAACCCCTTGGCAACCGCCCGAATGAGCGCAGAGATCCTGTTGAAGGTTTCAGATAAGGATATTATCACCCGACATGCTTCCATGGTAAAGGCGACCACCTATAGGCTGGAAAGTATGATAGAGAACCTGCTCGACTTCAAAAGAAGCCGGATAGGAAATGATATACAGCTCAGGAAGGAGGCAGAGATAGAGGCTCTTGAGAAAGCCCTGCAGCAGGCCATTAGAGAGATTGGCATAATCTCCCCAGATCGGTTCATTGAAACCGATATAAGGCTGGAAACCCCATTTTACTGTGACCCGGGAAAGATCGGGCAGCTCTTTTTAAACCTGCTGAGCAATGCAAATTCCAACGGTACTACCAAACACCCTATACAAGTGAAGATTAGGAGTAATGACGAAGGATTTTTAATTTCTGTTGCGCACAAGGGAGAAGAGATTCCCATTGAACAACAGGAAAACATCTTCAACCCCTACTACCAGACTGCTGAGGGATCTTTCAGAAAAGGACTCGGCCTGGGGCTCTTTGTCGCTTCTGAAATAGCCAAGGCCCACGGAGGAAAGATCGAGCTTACTTCCACTGAAGAAGAGACCCGCTTTACCTTCAGATGTAACTAATCCAAAAAGGTTTTGTTTCTTGCTTGGGAATCTTTCATGACTTTTCCGGAAAGACCTTTGCTCTAACGTCATTTTCTGACGTCCCTAACTTTAACTTTGAAGCCTCTCAAAAGGTTTTGAGACAGGGAGAACAAACACTATTTTTACCGAACCTTTAAGTCTATGAAAATATTACACACCGCCGACTGGCATATTGGCAAGAAGCTGCACAAGCACGAGCTTTCAGAAGATTTTGAGCTGTTCCTGGACTGGCTCTGTGAGCGTATCGCAGAACTAAAGGTGGATGTTCTGCTGGTCTCGGGTGATATTTTCGATCTTGCCAATCCCTCTTCGGAAGCCCGGAAACAATATTATCGTTCCCTGAAGCGCCTGCGACAGCTGGACTGCAGGATCATTCTCACGTGCGGGAATACTTTCGGGGAGCCAGCCTTTCTCAGTATCCAGCAGAAGGACGCGCTTCTCATCCTTTCGTTCACTGAAGGAAAGAGGTATGGGGGAACCGCTGTAAAAGGTGGGAATCGCAGCGTTCACACGCTGGGGTTTATGGATGTGGCCCAGGGCTATATAACTGAAATAATCACCGAACTGAGAGGCCTGAAAGGCGGCCTGGTTGCCCAGCTGGATTTCGCGTTCGCTTTCTGATGTCTCTATCCCGGCAGCAAACAGGTGCCCCATTGCAAGAGCAGGGGTATCAGGATACTTTGATTTACACAGTTGAGCGGCATCGCTGAAGATGCGCTGAATTCCCTGCTGCACTGCCTCTACCCGATCCTCATAGTTTAGGCCTTCAGCAGCAGTGCGAAGATCAGGGTCCCTAAGAAATGGCAAAGCAGCGATCACCAGCTCGGACTCTCCTGAGGTTCCATATATAGGGATAATACAGTCTTCCAGCTTTTCGGGAAGACCTCCTATCACCTCCATCTCCAGCTCCTGCAGGAGTTCCCTGGGAGCATCCAGCATCGCAGGCGAATCGTGGTTCCCGCCCGTGAGAATGATCCTGCAGTCCAG
>CBFGYW010000295.1:0-2931 GCA_965653085.1 uncultured Salinimicrobium sp. | reverse complement strand
ATTCAAAAGCCTTGAAGATATTTTCGGCACTGGGGAAACATTCGCGGGAAAATGCGAACTGTGATGTTATCAAAAAGGTCAAAAGGAGGGCTGTTCTTTTCATTCTTATTTTTAATTTGGGGGGAAATTAGTGTTTTTATTGAAAACAGGGAAAAATGTTGTTAGGAAGATGGGGGAGGTATAATTTCAGAATGGCCCTTCGACAGGCTCAGGGTGACAGAGGTAGTAGACTTCGAAGCATTGCTCTTGTGAGGCATATTGTAAAGAGGTAGCGAACTGAACTTTCCCACTCTCACTGTACGAAACAGGTCACGACCTGTTCTACGCCCGAATAATAAAGCCCTCCATCCTAGATCGAATACAAAAGCTCCTGCTTCTTCAACTTCTGCGGTATCAGTGCCAGCTCCTTCAGCTCTTCCTGTACCCGGTCCAGCTCCTCATCGCCGATCTGCTGCTGACTCCACTCTGTTTTCTTCAGCCACTCCCTTACATCCTCGGGTTTCTGCCCATATCTTTCAGATATCATTTTTTCAAGATCCGGTGTCTGCTTGAAATTCCTGGTGATCTCATTCAGACTGTCCAGTAGCTTTTTCACATCCTGAAGATTCTCTTCCAGGAACTTCTCCTTGAAAGCGATCACAAAGCATGGCCAGGGGGTAGGGCAGTCGGCTAGCCTTCGGAAAATTCCTTTGTCCACCAGTGGTTTGGTGGTGAAATGTTCCCACATGAAATAAGCGGCGCGGCCTTGTTCCAGGGCATCGATGGCACCTTCGGTATCAATAACCGTTGCGAAATCCAGTTCCCGCATGTTCCAGCCCTGCCTGCCGGCATTCACGTAGGCCATAAGCTGCGATCCGGAGCCTGGCCTGCTGATGGCCACCCTTTCGTGCTCGAGGTCTTCCAGCTTCTGATAGGGCGAATCTGCGGCTACGTGGATTCCCCAGATAAGGGGGGAGGCGATGAATTCCTGGACGATCTTCACCTTATCACCACCACTGATGCCTTTTATGATTCCTTCAGTAAGTATTACTGCGCCATCTATCTCGTCTTCCCGAAAGGCTCGGCACATCCCGCCGGTGCCGTCCTTGAAGTCTCGCCAATCCACCTTGATGCCTGCTTTTTCAAAGTTCCCGTTCTCCATTCCCAGGTGCCAGGGGAGATTGAAATGTTCTGGGACGCCGCCTATTCTAATGGTTTTCATGATTCGTGTTTTTGCTTAAGATACTGATATATTTCGACTTGTGACCTTACTGGCTTTTCCTCGGGGGAACGGGAAACATAGGTATTGGATTCCTCGGCATCCTGGATCCGGGCCTTGACGTTGTCGTTTAATTGGATCTGCAGGATATCACGGAATTCCTCAGCGATGTCTGGATCGTAAACGGGTGCCAGCACTTCAATCCGCCGGTCCATATTCCGGGTCATGAAATCCGCGCTGCCGAAATACATTTCCTCCTCCCCGCCGTTCTCAAAGATATAGATCCTGCCGTGTTCCAGAAACTGGTCCAGGATACTCGTTATATAAATGTTTTCGCTCATCCCCTTAATTCCGGGAATGAGGCAGGTGAAGCCCCGCACCAGCAGTCGGATCTTCACCCCTGCATTGCTGGCCTTGTACAGCAGCTCCACGAGTTCACTGTCCTCGAGGCTGTTCATTTTCGCAGTGATGGAGGCCTTAATTCCTTTTTCTGCGTTTTCGGTTTCCCGGGTAATCATGTCGCTGAAAGCCTTTCTGGTGGAGAAAGGGGAGATGAGCAGGTGTTTTTCCCTGGGGATGATCATTTCCCCTTCCAGCACGGCAAAGACGCGGGAGAGCTCATCTGCCAGTTTTTCGTGGGCGGTGAATATTCCGTGGTCGCAGTAGATTTTCGAGGTCTGGCTGTTGAAGTTTCCGGTACCGATGTAGGCATACTTTTTCAGCTCCCCGTTTTCCCTGCGGTTGACCAGCAGGATCTTTGAATGGACCTTGATCTTAGGAAAGGAATAGATGACCCTGGCACCGGCATCCTCGAACTTGCGGCCCCAGTCTATGTTGTTCTTTTCATCAAAACGCGCCTTGGCTTCAATGAAAACGGTCACTTTTTTACCATTTTCCAGGGCTGTCAGTAGGGCAGAGGTAAGCTCCGATTCCTCTGCCGTCCTGTAGATCGAGATCTTGATGTCCTCAACCTGTTCATCGGTGGCTGCCTGTTTCAGGAACCTGTCGATATAGGAAAAGGACATATATGGAAAATGCAGGGAAATATCTTTTTTCGAGATCTCCTGAAAATAATCCTCTGCATCTTCCAGGACCCGGTGTTTTATTGGAACCAGTTTTTCCGCGTGAAGGGAAGGATTGTCTGTAGGGTCGGGGAAGGAGAAGAAGTCGTTGAAATTGTGGTATTGTCCTCCCGGCATCATATCTATTTTTCCAATATCAAGAAGCTGCCGCAGGGTCTTCTGAACATCTTCGGGCATGGTGGCATCGTACAGAAGGCGGGTGGGCTGCCCGTCGCTGCGCTGTTTCAGGGATTCATAGATCTTTTCAGCCAGGATTCCGCCTATCTCATCGTCGATATATAATTCAGCATCCCTCGAAAGTTTTATCTCGTATACGCCATCAATCTGATAATCCGGAAAAAGCTTGGGGATCTGGGTCTTAATGATATCATCAAGGAAACTGATCTCGTGCTTTTCCTCGTTCAGATTGAACTCTATGAACCTTCCGCTTTGTTCCACCGGAATATTCAGCAGGCCAAAGCTGTTCTCGTCCTTAAAGGTGATCAGGAAATAGATGGCATTGTTTTCCAGAAAAAGATGCTGGCCTTCCTTGCCCCAGTCAATAATGGAGGGCTGGATGTGTTCTGAAATTCCTTTGAAATAATCCTCTGCAAACCTGAGATGATCTTCTGTGAATTCCTCTTTTTTGATCAGGAAGATCCCGTTTTCCTC
>CBFGYW010000294.1:0-2959 GCA_965653085.1 uncultured Salinimicrobium sp. | reverse complement strand
GCTATATGATAGGGAAATTCGCCCGGGTAGCCCTTAAAACAGCGAATCTCGATTACAACGGAAGGCTTTGTATGGTAAGTGCGGGAGCGGGAAACAAAAAGGCATTTGGCCTGGACCGCATCTCAAATAGCTGGGCAGATCTGAAACACGCCGAGGTGATCATCATAGCGGGAGCCAACGTAAGCGAAACCTTCCCAACCCTGACCCACTATATCTGGCAGGCTAGAGATAACGGCGCCAAACTTATTGTGGTGGACCCCAGGGTCATTCCATTAGCCAGGACAGCCGATCTGCATCTTCCGGTGAGGCCTGGGGGCGATTCTGCCCTCTTCGGGGCCATGCTGAAGATCCTTGTGGACAACGACTGGCTGGACCACGATTTCATCAATAATTACACTGAAGGTTTTCAGGAAGCCATAGATGCCGTAAAGGATTACGATCTGGACTGGGCGGAGGAGCATACCGGGATTCCGAAGGAAAAGATCCTAGAAGCCGCAACTCTCTGGGGCAAGGCAAAGACCAGTTTCCTGCTGCATGCCCGCGGGATAGAGCATCATTCCAAAGGGGTGGAGAATGTGAGCAGCAGTATCAATCTCGTACTGGCAACAGGTCGGATAGGAAGACCATACTGTGGGTACGGCACCATCACGGGCCAGGGGAATGGCCAGGGAGGAAGGGAACACGGACATAAATGTGACCAGCTGCCCGGAAACCGCGATATTACCAACCCTGAACACCGGAAATATATAGCCGGGGTATGGGGCATCGACGAAAAGGAGATGCCCGGAAAAGGGCTCACCGCCTATGAACAGATAGATGCCATCCACAGGGGCGAGATAAAAGGGCTGATCTCCATTTGCTTCAATCCGCTGGTTTCCCTTCCCAATAACGCGTACGTAAGAGAGGCACTGGAGAAGCTGGAGTTCTATATCAACATTGACACTTTCCTTTCAGAAACAGCCCGCTATGCCGATATAGTTATGGCAGGTTCCCTGCACGAGGAGGAAGAGGGCACGGTGACCACGGCTGAGGGCAGGGTAGTAAAGATAAACGAAGCCATCACCCCTCCCGGAGACACCCGAAGGGATGGTCAGATCCTGATGGAACTGGCTGCCAGGCTGGGAGAGGGGGATAAATTCAGCTTTGCCACCAGTGAGGATATTTTTAATGAATTGAGAGTAGCTTCAAAAGGAGGTACGGCAGATTATTATGGCATCACGTATAAGAAGGTGGTCGATAATATGGGGATTTTCTGGCCCTGCCCTTCCCTGGATCACCCTGGCACTCCCAGGTTATGGGAGGACAGGAAATTTGCCACTCCCGATGGGAAGGCGCATTTTGTTCCGGTAAAATACAGGCCAGCCACTGAAATGCCTGATGAGGAATTTCCGATAACATTGACGACGGGAAGAGTGGTTTCACAATATCTGAGCGGGACTTCAACAAGAAGAATAGGTAAGCTGATAGACCAGTATCCTGAGCCATTACTGGAGATCCATCCGAAGCTTGCCAAGAAATACGGGATAGAGCAGCGGGACCTGGTGAAGGTAAGGACACGAAGGGGAGAGGCAGCTTTCCCTGCCAATGTGGTTACCACGATTAGGGAAGATACTGTTTTTATTCCCTATCACTGGGGAGGAAAAAGTTCAGCAAACCAGTTGACGATAGCTGCCCTGGACCCGGTATCGAAGATTCCGGAGTACAAGGTGTGTTCCTGTCAGCTGGTGAATACGGGAGTTAAATCTTCCAAAGAGCTGAGAGATACGGCATATCAGAGCTGGATCTGATATGAGCCCTGCAACCTGTCACCCTGAGATTGTCGAAAGGCAGTACGGGTTTCTGAGTAGGGGTGTGGGCTTCGACAAGCTCAGCCTGACAGACAAGAGAATATTAATTAATAAAAAATAAAATTATGCCGGAAACAAGATACGATCAGGAAATGGCTTTTTTCGTGGACATGCAGCGCTGTATTGGCTGCCAGGCCTGCGTGATGGCCTGTGCCGAATGTGAGACCAACGGGCAGGAAAGCATGATCCACGTGAATTATGTGGACCGTGCGGAAAGTATTCAGACAACTGTCCAGGTCTGTATGCACTGCGAAGACCCCACCTGCGCCAATGTCTGTCCGGCAGATGCTATCCATCAGGATGATTTCGGGGTGGTGCACAGCGCCAATACCTCCCGTTGTATAGGCTGCTCCAATTGTGTGCTGGCCTGCCCCTTCGGAGTTCCAAAAATGATGGAAGAGGCAGAGTTGATGATGAAGTGCAACCTGTGTTACGACAGAACCAGCGCAGGGAAGAAGCCGATGTGTGCGACCGTATGCCCAAGTCAGGCCCTGTATTATGGCACCAGGGCAGAGATCGAAAGAATGCGCCCGGACAGTGTTCCGATGGATAATTTCAAATTCGGGAAACAGGAGGTACGCACCAAAGTGAAGATCATGATGCCTCGTGGCACACACGAACTAAGGATTGACTAAAACCAGCTGAAATGAATCAACAGGATCCTAACAAAATCCCCAACTGGAAGAGTGATTTTCCCATTCAGGAGGAGAAGGCCACTCACGTGAGCCGCAGGGAATTCGCCAAATTCCTCGGGCTGCTTTCCGGAGCCCTGGCTATTGGGAATGGGGCAATCGTAATAAAAGCCCTCGCCTTTCCGGCGGAACCCCTGGTAGGGGAACATTTCGTCTGTAATGAGTCGGAGGTGGCAGTGGGAGAGATGTTTCAGTTTGAAATTGAAGGCAGCCATAAGATTCCGTATATCCTCATTCATTTAAGGGAGGGAGAATGGCGCGCCTTTGAACAGAAATGCACCCACCTCACCTGTGCCGTGAGATACAGGCACGACGAGGGAAAAATAGAATGCCCCTGTCACAACGGCTGGTTTGATGCAGATACAGGAAATGTACTGCAGGGCCCACCCCCAAGACCGCTTCCGCAGCTGGAGGTGGTGG
>CBFGYW010000293.1:0-2965 GCA_965653085.1 uncultured Salinimicrobium sp. | reverse complement strand
ATGTTTTTGTGTTAATTGATATAGCAAAGCAACGATTTCCTTAGATATTATCCTCGTAGAGTAAGTCTGGCACCAAATGAAGCTCAGACAGTAAGGGTACAACTAACGCGTTCAGGTAATCTGGAACAGGGGGAATATAGGTCACACGTTTATTTCAGGGCTGTAGAAGAACAGACGGCACTCGGAATTGATGAGGAACAGGAGGCAGATGGGATTTCCATCCAGATAAAAACAGTATTCGGTATAAGTATCCCTGTGATCATCCGTCACGGGGAATCGACCACCAGCCTTGAAATCGAGAACCTGAACCTCGATTTAACTAAAGAGGTTCCGCTGCTTTCGATGACTTTAAAACGCAACGGGAATATGTCAGTCTACGGGGACCTGAAAGTGGAACATGTTTTAGAGACAGGAATTTCCACAGAAGTTGGACTGGTTAAGGGGATTTCAGTTTACACCCCCAACAGCCTTCGGAATTTCACGATGCCTCTTCATAATACCGAAGAAAATAATCTAACCAGTGGGAAACTTCGAGTGATCTATACTTCAGAATCGGGAGAAGTTCTTGCGACTAATGAGATATCTCTCCAATGAAGGGGAACCAAAGGATAAGCTTGCTTCAGAGGAAATTTTTTAGGATTACCTGTGCCGTTTTCTTATTGATGGTTTCGGGCAGTACCTTTGCCCAGAGCGATCTGGTGGTGAACGGCACCCTTACAATTCCTTTGGGTACAGTGGTTACGGTGAATAATCTGGAAATCCCTAAAGATGCCCACCTGATTGTACATGGAAAGCTTAAGGTATTGGGGAATTTGACCATGAGTCATAATAATGCCCAGTTCACCATGGGGGATTCCGCCTATGTAATTATTGATGGAAATTTTACGGCGCAGAATCAGGTGATAATTTCCGTATCGAGTTTCCTGATCGTACAGGGAAATTTCACCAAATCGGGATCAACCACTCAGGGCGATCTAATCGTAGAAGGTGGAAATATTTACATATTCGGGACGGTGGACAACTGGGGCGGAACTGATTTTACAACCTGTGGAGATTACCAGGGCGATACAGGTGAAATTGATGAAGAGACCTGTGATTATGGGACGGAAGACGATTTTGAGGATAATTATGAAGATATTCCACAGGACCTTATCGATCTGATCAACTGTTTCGATCTTAGTCAACTCTCAGATGTAGAGACATGTGTTGGGACCTCTGCAGTCTTTTCTGTAAAAGCCAATGACAGTGCCACCTTTCGCTGGCAGTTGCAGAATGCCGATGGCTCCTGGAGCGATATCGCTGGATTGAACCTTCCGAATTTTAAAATAGCAGGGCCCATTATTACCATTGAAAACACAACACCTGCCCTTTCGGGGAGCAAAATAAGAGTGGTTGCCTCAGCTACTCCCACATCTTTAAAGCCTTGTACCGTCAGTATTTCCAGAAGCGTTGAATTATTAGTCAAGAACGACTTTACCTGGACAGGCAGCAATAGTAACCTCTGGAGCGACCCTCTGAACTGGAGCTGTAAAGTATTGCCTACTTCCAGTTCTGATGTTTTAGTTCCAGTAAGTGCGGTTTATCCTTTAATAGACGCAGTTACCGTTGGAGAAGCTAAAAATCTTAGCCTTGATCCCCTTGCCCAGCTTGAAGTTACAGGTACATTGAAAATAAGTGGTAACCTGAACGGAACAATAAATGCCCGGAATGGCAGCCTGGAATTCAACGGCAGCCTTTCTCAGACTGTCCCTTCAAATGCCTTTTTACCAGCCAGGGTTAGAAACCTAAGTATAAACAATCCTTCGGGTGTCACCCTGCAAAGCAGCCTGGCCCTCAGTGGTATTCTGAGGCTGGAACAGGGAGATTTCAAAACTAATGGACACCTCACACTGATCTCAGATGCCAATGGAACCGCTCTTGTTTCAGGTGCCGGGACTGGAAAAATTTCGGGGATGCTTACAATACAGCGGTACCTGAATCCAGCCTATGGATATAAATATTTTTCCTCTCCATTTAAAGGAACCATAGTAGAGGATTTCGAGCCATTTATGGAACTGAAGGACCCCACTACTAGTTTCCCTCACTTCTACAGCTATCAAGGGGACCGGACAGATGGTTCGGGAAATGATCTTAGCGGCTGGAAGGCTTATACAAATCCTTCCAATCCTATTAATTATTTGGAAGGTTACGCTCTTAATTTTGGAAGTGCAGGAGGTGCGGTAACCATTTCACTTTCAGGAGAGGTGAACAACGGCCCATTGACAAGGACGCTGAGCAGTCATGACGGTACTTTCACCGGAGGATTCCATCTGGTAGGTAACCCTTACCCTTCTCCCATCGACTGGAATAATGAAGCTGCCTGGACCAAGGACAATATCAATGATGCGGTTTACTTCTTCAGAGCGAGCTCCACAGATCCTTATACCGGCACCTATAGTTCGTATGTGGAGAATGGCCCCAGCACCGATGGAAAAACCTCAAGTATCATACCTTCCATGCAAGGATTTTTTGTTCATGTTTCCGACGGTACTACACAGGGAACTCTTGGAATTACCAATGCAGCCAGAGTAGAAAATTTCTCTCAGGAATTTCACAAATCTTCGCAGGGGAAAAGGGTCCACCTTATAAGAATCAATGCTGGTTTTGAGGGGGAGGAAATATTGGATCCCACCGTTATCTATTTTCACTACAAAGCATCAGAATCCTTCGACAACCAGCTTGATGCCTATAAACTCATGAACACCCATCCCGATGTTCCCAGCTTTTACAGCCTTACTCCCAAAAATGAAGAGCTTTCAATTAACGCCATAGCTTCCTCCCTGCATAAGGGCCATGTTCGAATTCCTCTGGGTTATCGTGCTCTAAGATCCGGGAATCTAAAACTACAGCTTCAGGACCTAGACCTTCCTTCAGGTGCCTATATATATCTGGTTGACCTTGAAAAGGAACTCTATCTTGATCTTTC
>CBFGYW010000292.1:0-2969 GCA_965653085.1 uncultured Salinimicrobium sp. | reverse complement strand
ATAGGGTGAGGAAGCCTTGCTCACATTCTGGTCAGAATATTTGGCTGCTGCAAAGGCCCCTCGCACGTGGCTATGGCCTGCCTCGAATTCACTGGGAATAAGATAGGAACCTATATAATGTCTCTTCTGGTTGGTGGTTATCCTGTCGGAATTTCCGCCCTGGATGACGAAATTTGGAGAAACCCTGTGAAAATAGGTGTTGTCGAAATAGTCGTGTTTCACCAGGAAGATGAAATTCGCCCGGTGCAGCGGAGTATCGTGAAACAGCTCCACCTCGATTTCCCCGAAGCGGGTGGTGATGCGGATCTTGTCCTCAGGATTTTTCTTCCCGTACTCGGTGAGGAAAGGAATGAGCTCCTTCTGAGTGATCAGAGGCCCTTCCGGCTTCTCCGGCTCCTCCTCCTTTTCCTCCTCGGCTGATTTTTCCGCTACACTGTCTTTTTCAGTAGCTGTTTCTGAAGCTTCTGTTGTGATATTTTGTGGTGCAGATTTTTTATCTTCACAGTTTGCAAAACAAAATAGCAGACAGGATAAGAGGAAAAAGCGACGCAGCATGGATTTTCAGTATTTTAAAGATAAGGTCCCGAATTTAAAAAAAATTACGCTTCCAGGAGAGGAAGCGCACTATAAAATGGCACCCCTCTTTCGGCTGCAGGAACTGGAAAAGATGAACCAGAATGCCCATCAGGCAAAGAATGCAGGCGTTTTATCGGTGTTCTATCCCGGAAAGCAGGACAGGGTTCATTTCGTACTAATCCTTCGGAAAACCTACAAAGGTGTCCATTCGAATCAGGTGGGATTTCCCGGCGGAAGGGTAGAGGAGAGCGACCGCGACCTGATGCATACTGCCCTGCGGGAGACCGAAGAAGAGGT
Source organism: uncultured Salinimicrobium sp. (assembly GCA_965653085.1). GTDB lineage: Bacteria > Bacteroidota > Bacteroidia > Flavobacteriales > Flavobacteriaceae > Salinimicrobium. The sequence goes on along the minus strand of CBFGYW010000292.1, from coordinate 2,096 downwards.
TGGTATATCCCAGGCTGATGTGACGGTCCTCAAACAACTCACCCAGATCTACATCCCGCCTTCCAACTTCTGGGTCTATCCCTTTATGGGACTTATGGACAAATCTCCTCTGCTGGTGCCCCAGGAAGACGAAGTGGAGGAGGTGCTGGAAATTGACCTGGACGACTTCCTTAGCGACTCCTGCCTCACCTCCAGAAAACTGAGTACTTCCTACGCCGAAAATGTCGATGTTCCTGCATTCATGCTCAACGGCCACGTCGTGTGGGGCGCTACTGCCATGATGCTCAGCGAAATGAAAGAGCTGCTTAAACAGGTGCTGTAACTGCTGAATTAGTATATTTGTAGTTCTGCTAAATCTAAAATGAACTATGGGATTGTTCCGAAAAAATCCTTTTGGGCATATACTCTTTCTGAAAAAGTGGCTGATCCGGATCTTTGCACTTCTCACCCATAGGCGTTACCGGGGATTTAATGAACTCCGGATAGAAGGTTCTGAGATCATAAAAAACCTTCCCGACACCAACGTGCTTTTCGTTTCCAACCACCAGACCTACTTTGCCGACGTCGTGGCCATGTTCCACGTTTTCAACGCCAGCCTTAGCGGAAGGGTGGATTCCATAAAAAATATCGGATATATCTGGCAACCTAAACTGAATGTCTACTACGTGGCTGCCAAGGAGACCATGAAGACCGGAATACTTCCGCGGATCATGGCCTATGCGGGTGCCGTTACGGTGGAACGTACCTGGCGGGAAAAAGGAAAGGAAGTCCAGCGAAGTGTGAATTTCGAGGATACCGAGAACATTGGGATCGCTTTAAAGGATGGGTGGGTGATCACCTTTCCGCAGGGGACGACCAAGCCGTTTAAGCCAATTCGCAAGGGGACAGCGCATATCATCAAGCAGTACAAGCCTGTTGTAATTCCTATTGTCATCGATGGTTTCCGCCGGTCTTTTGATAAGAAGGGGCTTCGCATCAAGAAACGGGGGATCCTGCAGTCTTTTCAGATCAAGGAACCTTTGGTTATTGATTATGACAATGAATCGGTGGAGGAGATCGTAAGCAAGATTGAATATGCCATTGAGCAGCATCCTTCTTTCCTGAAGGTGATCCCTCAGGAGGAGCTGGAGGATCTGGAAAACCTGAACCAGAGGCGGAGATGGAGCTATAAGGAGGAGGATTCTTCTTATTGATTTACCTCAGTGTTCCGCTGCGGGTGATCTTCAGATCACATCGCAACCTTGCGGGAATCTTCCCCCGAAATCTTTTGGGGTCCACAGCAGCTTTTGCCAATCTGAAGATTGGCGCCCGAAAAGGCCGAGATCTGAAGATCTCGTCCAGTCAAGTACGTGATAGTGTGTAATTCGAGAAACCACTGCCTCGTTGAGCTTTTAAAGTCTCTGCCCCCTACATCTCCAGCTTCTTCAGCTCCTTGTAATTCCGCAGCAGCCTCCTTAGCAGGATTCCATATATCAGGCGGTAGAACAACCAGAGCGCTCCCAGGACGATGGCCAGTACAATAAATCCTATCAGAAGGAATTTCACCCAGTCCAGCGTCTCGTAGGTGTAGGCTGCTGTTGACTCCACTTCCTGTAAAGATCCATGGTTTTTAATTGTAAAATAGGATATTATCAGCCCCGACAATCCTGAATAGGTAAGCACATAAGCAATGTAAGTCTTCACCGTTCTCCGGGTCCTGATGATATTCTCCATCAGCGTGGCAGCATCATCGGTAGCCGAAATGCGCTTGTAGTTCCTGTAGAACCTGTAGATGAAATAGAAGGTGATGGCATAGCTCACCACGTAGAGGCCAATGATGAAATTCTTGATATGCATCTGTTCCATCTCCCGCCAGTAAGTATCATCGGCAAGGAGGATGTTCAGGAAGGTGGACAGGAAGAGTTCCAGGATGCTTATCACGAATATCCACTTCACGATAGAAGAGGATTTCTTCCAGATCATCTTATAAATGTCGTTATAGGAGAGGTGCGGAAAATTCTCTTCCTGCTTCTTCCAATCCTTTTTTAATATATCCAGCTCTTCCATGACTAAGGATTGATTATGCTTTTTAATTTGGTCTTTATTCTGTTCATTTT
>CBFGYW010000291.1:0-2985 GCA_965653085.1 uncultured Salinimicrobium sp. | reverse complement strand
AGATTGGTTCCGCCAAGGGCGATAAGGAATACCCCCATCACCAGCTTTGCTGTGCGCCAATGGCCTTTCAGCTTGAGTTTATTCCTGCTGGCAAGGTAGGCAATGGCAAAGACCATTAGGCCACTGCAGGTTTCCAATACCAGTAAATGAGCCAGAATGCTCCAGAGGGAGCTGCTGCCGAACAGGTTTTTAAGGACCTGGATCAGGGTCAGGTAAATGAACGGAGTAACGGGGCTGCTAAGGGCGGTGAAAAAGCCTTTTCCCACAAGGGAACCACCGGCGATCTCAATGGATGCGTCTCCTTCTTTTTTCCCTTTGAACAGGATGAATGCGCCCCAGAGGACCAGCAGGATCGAACCCACCAGATAGGAGATCTTTTCCACCTGCGGATTCCTGGAGAGGAAATCTGATGCCAGCAGGGCCAGTCCTGCATAGATTCCCAGGGCACCTAGGATGCCGGAATAAATGCTCAGGGCCGCCTTTGGTCCCTTCTTCAGGAAAGCTCCCAGCACGAAAAAACGTGACGGTCCCGTGGGCAGGCCCAGGAAAAGGCCGGTGAACACAAAGATGAGGAGGCTGGAAAGATTCAAATTGAGCGCAGGTTATTTCTATTGAAGATAAGGATTAAATGAGGATTCTAAAGCGAATAAAAGGATAAAAGGGAGTTAATAAGTTATGGTCTCCTGAATTTTAAATAGCTACAGTACCAGGAAAGGTTTCCCTTAAATTGGCGCTTCCTTTAGCCCGCCAATCACCTTACCATGTAAGGGAAGAGCTATTGAAGATCGAGGTATAGCTGCAAAGCCGGAATAATTACATCTGAGACTATATTAAATTTTTTTTCCAAAGGTTATATTTCCTGTAAATCCTTGTTAACCATAATGTGTTAAAAATCAATTGATTGTAACTTTAACGAATAATACATTAAAACGAAAACTATGAAAGCTACATTATTACACAAGAGAAGTTACTGTTGTTTTTTAATCATTGCAATCTTCATGTTTCCTGTCTTTTCCGGAGATGCAATTACTGCGCAGGACATGAAAACGGGGCCCGTGGTGAAAACCAAGGACCCAATGAAAATAGAGCCCGCAGGGCCCAAACCTGATTGGGCACCTACTATCGATCCACAAATGCAGACGGTTATTGAGGAATTTATGGCTTATGAAAATCCCAAAGTTTCCGAAATGACGGCCTTTCACTTCCGCAATGCAAAATTACCTGCAGAAGCCGTGGCGAGCCTCCTGAAGAAAACGGGGATGCAGCCTATGGAGCCAAAAGTGGATATTTCCCATAGGACCCTTCCCGTGGGTCCCGAAAAAGGAGTGCTGGTACGTATCTACAAGCCCTTGAACAGTTCGGGAAAAGCTTTACCTGTGATAGTCTACTATCATGGTGGAGGATGGGTAATTGCAGATCTGGATACCTATGAAGCTTCCGCCATTGCGCTTGCCAGTCAGGTTAATGCCATTGTAGTTTCTGTTGCCTATAGACAGGCACCCGAACATAAATTTCCGGCAGCACACGATGATTCCTTTGCTGCTTATAAATGGGTGGTGGAAAATACTGCTGAAATAGGAGGAGATCCTGAAAGAATTGCTACCGCAGGGGAGAGCGCCGGAGGAAATCTGGCTGTTGCCGTGGCCTTAATGGGAAAAGATCAGGGGGTCAAACTGCCTGTTCACATACTTTCTGTCTATCCTATTGCCGATGGGGATGTTAAATCACCAACATACGAGAAGTACGCCAAGGCCGTACCCCTGAACAAAGGTCTTATGGAGTGGTTCTTTGACAAATACCTACCCGGCTGGAAGGGTAAGGAGGAAAAACTTATTGGCCTGATCGATGCCGACCTGAGTGGTTTACCCGCTACCACTATTATAAATGCTGAAATTGACCCCTTACAACATGAAGGTGGGGTCCTTGAAGAAAAATTGAAAGAAACCGGAATTGACGTCAAAAGGGAAGTGTATTCGGGAGTGACCCACGAGTTTTTTGGAATGGCAGCAGTTCTGGAACAGGCAGTACAGGCTCAGAAATTCGCAGCAGATCGGTTGAAACAAAGTTTTGAGAAGCAGTAAAGTTATATTACCGGAATTTTTTACTGTTAGTAACGTCTCCGGAATTTTAAATAGAAACAGTACCCATGGTATAAAGATTCTCTAAAGTTGGCGATTCACTTCCGCCCGCCGGTTCCAGGGTGATGCCGAATCCTTCTGAGGCATTGGAATTCTGCAGACGGTAAATTTTGTCGTCGTCGGTTACTAGATCCTCCAGTAAACCTATGCTACTTGCTGCCAACGGATCCAGCTTAAGAGACCATACCTGGTACACCATCCCTGCAGGGGGAGGCGGAAGTTCCCGGGCATCTATAAAAGCCGTTCCTTCCTCCTGGTTCCAATAAACTGCGGCATAGCTCTCAGGAGCTATTTCCTGGCCTGCCAGCGGCACTTTAAGGATGTTCCTGTCCCGCAGCAGCTCCAGGAGCTCCCGCGTCTTCTCAGCATCTTCCCTGGCTTCGGCAATTTGTGCTTCAAAGCTGCTGTTCTCGGCCGTAAGAGCCTGTAATGCTTTTCTCAGGTCTTGATTTTGTTCAAACAGGAAGAACATCCCCACCAGAAGCAGGAAACTTGCGGCCCAGCCCAGATATTGAGGCAGCGGATTCCTTCTTACCTGCCTTTTCTCTTTTCTAAGCAGCCTGTTTTTGATCGAATTAAAAACATCCCCGGGATCATAAGGTGCAGCCTCTCCCGATAGCCTTAATAAGGCCACTTCTATTTCCTCGACCTCTGCCTTTATTTCGGGATACTTTTTCAGAACTTGCGTAATCTCCCGACTTTCCGATTCCGCAAGAGCGCCGTAGACATACAACTCCAGTTTCCCCGATGTTATCAATTCCTTAATGTCCATTCCTAACTGAGGTTAGATCTTAATTTGTCTATGCACACCCGGTTGCGGGTCTTCACGGTTCCCAGAGGGATCTGC
>CBFGYW010000290.1:0-2987 GCA_965653085.1 uncultured Salinimicrobium sp. | reverse complement strand
CGATGACAATGTCATTAGGGGAGTGAGCATCAGCAATGAAAAACGTTCTGCCATTTGTCCAGATCCATTCCTAGAGCATTCTGGATAAAGTTGATGTTTTCGGTCAGCGTGTCTTCTCCCCAAATGGCCAATAGCAGCTCCTTAGTCTGGTTCAGGGCGTCATCAGGAAAGGCGCCCTCTTTTCCAACCAGAGGAAGAATGGCATCTTCATCAATTCTAATGGTTTGACCGTTGTGGGTATAAGCAGCCAGTTCTTCTTCTGTAGGATCTGGATGTGCAATATTTAGTCCTGGCCTGTCCATTCGGTAGCGGCCAAGCATTACCCCCACCAGATACGACAAAAATTGGCTGATTACCTCGTCCTTCTTGATGGGCAATTCTATGGCGGCTGCGCCCTTGCTTCTGAATTCGGGTTCTAATTTTTCTAGGGCTTTTCGGTCAAGTTCTTCCTGAAGGAAAGTTATTTCTTTAAGCGGAACCTCAGGAAATAATTCCCCCTCAAGGTCGTAGGCACCTAAAAAAAGATGATTAAGCTCCTCCTGGTTTTGATGAAGTTCAAAAAAACGTCCTTTTGATTCTAATTTCCATTCTTTTAATGCGTTTGAAAGTGATGAACTATCCCTTAAAAGAGGGTTATAACCAAAATCCCATGAAATCTCACGGGAGTCCCAGTCTTTTTTTGCAAGATCAACATTATCTCTCGACATTTTTTCAATTTGAGCATTTTGTGGGATTGCTACAGGGACAGATTCAATATCTCCAGATTGAAAAGCCATTGTCGGATTAATTATCTTTAGGAAAAGATCAACAACAGAAGAATTATAAAGTGCTAAATATTTATAAATGTCTTCTTCTATATGAGGAAAGAAAGTCATTCCATTCACGTCGAAAAGAGAATATTCAGGAGCAAACCTCATAGAGAATTTTCCGGCATTCGTTAGGGACCATGTTATTCCCTTCTTAAAGGCATAATCTAAATTTTGAGGTCTAGACTTCAGTTTGCCATTCACTTTATTATTTTTAATGGCTTCACCTTCATTTTCCCAATCCACTACTAATGAATAGTTCCCATACCATTTCCTGTTGGGGCCTCCTTTTCTATATGGATACCATTTATTTTTTTCACCGTTTATCGAAAAAGACTTTATTGAAATTTCAGACCAATGACGTAAAAAAAGATTATTATCTCCAGTTGCAATTCCTTGCTTTCCTTTTCCACGAGTACTTGCTTTCGGGAATGACATAAAGGCTTCGATAAGTTTAGGATGTATCCAATAAGCAATCGGACTCCCCGGAATTTTTTCAAAGTTGGTTTGGGGAATTCGAGCAAAACGACCATTATCTTTTAATGGGAAAACAAAAGGACTATTATTTTTCCTGTCAATTCCTTCAATAGTCAGATAAGAATATTCTCCTAATTTAATTCGTTTCGATTTTTCAAGAATCATTGCCGCTGTTCCAAAGGCAATTCCAATGATATGCCAACCAAAATGAGCAAGACTCACAATGGAATAATTTTCCAATAGTTCCTTTCTCAGCTTTTCATAAGAGGAAAGGAACATCCAAGATTCCATAGTAATACATCCCATTCGAGCGTTTGGTCGAGCCATGTTGAGCATAGCTTCAATGAAAACTGCAAAAAGATCTGACTTTGAACGAGGGTAATGGGAATTAATATAATTCTTCAGCTCCGGATTCATTGATTTCTGCCCCATATAAGGTGGGTTCGCAACCACAGCGGTAAACTTCCTCCTCATTACCAGCAGCACCTCTAGAAAAGGCTTTATACGCTCCCAGATCAACTGTTCATTGAAATCCAGCTGTTGCTCCCGCTGTTTCCAATTTTGAAACTGATTTGAAATACCAGCTCTGGCCTCCTCGGATAGGTCAAAGACCAGTGCTGCCCCAATGTTCTTTCCCTGTTTTAACAGCACCAGGCTTTCCTTCAACTCAGCTATATGTTTGTGCTGGTCTTCTAAGAAAGTCTGCAGCTCCTCATTGGCAAAGTCAATAGCTTCGGGAAAAGCATAGATGTGTGGCAAAATTATGTTCTGGTTCCTGTCAATAGGCGAAAGAATTTCGGGATACTGTTTAGCCGCGGTAAGCAGCACCGCAAACCTCCCTAGTTGCATCGCTCGCTCATCAATATCCAATCCGTAAAGATTGTTTTCTAAAATAGTGATGGTCGCTATTTTTGAAGAATAACCCTCTTCCTTATACATCCTGAAAAGCAGTTCGAACCCGTACACGAGAATATGCCCGCTGCCGGATGCCGGATCGAGTAGACTTAGCTCCGTGAGATCCTCTATAATAGGATTGGTCTTTTCCTGATCTTCATTTTCCACCAGGTATTTCATCTCACTCTTCAGTTCTGAGTCCAGCTCTAAATCGAGGTAGGTTTTCCCCAGTGTATTCTCCACCATATATTTTACAATCCATTTAGGCGTAAATATTTGAGTGGCTGCAGGAATGTCCTGCGCCCTGGCCTTTTGATTCTTCTTAAAGCCTTTGAATACTTCGTCCTTCCGGTCAGAGATATAGAACTGGTACAACCAACCGATCAGCTCCACCTCTTTATAATCTTCATCGGAGATAAAGTTGCTGTTGATCAAATCCAGTACTCCTTCTGGTTGCAGCAGGTTCTGGGGGAGCAGGATCTGCGTATAGTCATCGATTCTTCCAAACACCTCGTGCAGTAGAGGTTGGTTATGCGAAAATCGTATCAGCAACAGTCCAAGCGCCTCCTCGTCTTTGTCATCCCGCAAGTATTCGCGAAGCAGCTCTTTATAAAGCTCCTGCTTTAATTCCGTCTCGCCCCGCAGTGCGTTCTGCAGCATCACTGGACTTCGGCGCCCCTCCTCGTATTCCAGGTGCGGTGGTATATACCCATTCTTCTCAAGGATCTTGATTGCCATCAGCCGGTTGAACCAGGTATAGGCCGCTTCCTCTATTACATCCTGCACCGCCTGCTTATCCGTTAGCCGTGC
>CBFGYW010000289.1:0-3010 GCA_965653085.1 uncultured Salinimicrobium sp. | reverse complement strand
AATTGATGATAATGTACGGGTATATAAAGGTGGCTCCTGGAGAGACAGAGCTTACTGGCTGGATCCAGCACAGAGAAGATATTTCCCCCAGGATATGGCAACCGATTACATCGGATTCAGAAATGCAATGTCCCGTGTAGGATCCAAATCCCTGAAGGACAATAAGACAGCAAGAAATTAATATCTCAGAAATTATTTACAGAAAAGCCCTAATTCGATTAGGGCTTTTTTTATAGCTTTATTTTATGGAAATATATGAACTACATCAGCTGTACCTTCAGTGTAGCGGCGCTTCAACAGACACCCGGAATATTAAGAAAGATTCAATGTTCTTCGCCCTTAAGGGAGAGAACTTTAATGCGAACCATTTTGCGGGAGATGCGCTCGAGGCAGGCGCGAAATATGCAATAATTGACGAAAAACCAACTGCTGATGATCCACGCTTGGTATTGGTACCCGACGTGCTCGAAACCCTTCAGCAACTGGCAACTTTCCACCGCCGGCAAATGGCTACCCCGATAATTGCCCTTACAGGGAGCAATGGCAAGACAACCACAAAGGAGCTTATCAATTCCTGCCTGGCAAAAAAGTACAGGACTCTTGCCACCGAAGGAAATCTGAATAACCACATTGGAGTCCCATTGACCCTCCTGAGACTCGATTCTGATACTGAACTGGGTATTATTGAAATGGGCGCGAATCATCCCGGGGAAATAGCCTTTCTTTCCGAAATAACTCAGCCAGATTTTGGGTACATCACCAATTTTGGCAAAGCTCACCTCGAAGGTTTCAAAAGCCCAGAGGGGGTGATTGCTGCCAAGAGCGAGCTGTATCATCATTTAAAGGCCAATGGAAAAACCCTCTTTTTAAATGCAGATGACCCGGTACAATGGAAACAAAGTTCTTATGGTAAAATTTACAGCTTCGGAGGTACCTCCAGGTCTGATATTAAAATCGATTTCCCACCTGCCAATCCCTTCGCTGTAATCAATGTTGAAGGTGAAATTATTTCCAGCAGCTTAATTGGCGCATATAATGCTAAAAACATCGCAGCTGCCTTTACCATAGGAAAATTTTTCCAAGTACCCACCAAAGACCTCCAAGAAGCTATAGGAAGTTATACTCCTAAGAATAACCGATCGCAAATCCTGGAGCGGGGTACCAACAGGATCATCCTGGACGCCTATAATGCCAACCCCACCAGCATGGCTGCAGCCATAGACAACCTGGATGGGCTTGAGGCGGCTCATAAAATAGCCATTCTAGGCGATATGTTCGAACTTGGGGATTATGCTTTAATGGAGCACCAACAGCTCGCAGAAAGGCTGGAATCGTCTTCTATTGATGAAGTTTACTTTCTAGGCCAAAATTTCTATAGTACCACTACAGGGAAGAAAATAAAGAAATACCGGGATTTCGATGATTTTAAAGCGGCATTTGATCCAACAGAATGTAATGATGCTACAATCCTCATCAAAGGTTCCAGGGGGATGGCATTGGAAAGGGTCCTGGAATTATTATAGGACCAGAAACTCTTCATACGAATGCTTCACCTGTGTTAAATCTACGGTAAGCGCCAAAGTCAAAAATATTTTAGACAGAATATCTAATAAATCACAACGGGCAAAGGAGGAAGAGTAAAAAGAGGAAATAAAAAGTGGGTGATACTGGGTTCGAACCAGTGACCCCTACCTTGTCGAGGTAGTGCTCTGAACCAGCTGAGCTAATCACCCTGGGGATCTAATGGGATATTCCTGTTGCAATATAAGAACCGGAACTAAAAAAGGCCTCCATAAGGAAGCCTTTTTTGTGGGCAATGAGGGATTCGAACCCCCGACCCCCTCGGTGTAAACGAGGTGCTCTGAACCAACTGAGCTAATTGCCCTTACATTATCTTTTTGAACTTCTGCAGTCTCTCAAGGGCCAGCCTCTCTGTGAATGCGGATGCAAATATAGACTAGATTTTCATTTATGCAAAGTTTATTTTCAAAAAAATCAAATTATTTCTGCAACCGTAAATGTGCTGCCCCCTATGTAGATTACATCTGTCTTTCCGGCCTTACCAAGGGCTGCTTCATAAGCTTCTGAAACAGAATTATATGCTCCTCCAGACAATCCGGAATCGAGAGCTTTTTCCCTCAGGAATTCAGCATCCATACCCCTCGGAACATTCGGTCTGCAGAAATAATATTCCGCATTTTCAGGCAGCAACGGTAGCACAGCAGCAAGATCTTTATCGTTCACAACCCCGAATACAAGGTGCAGCTTTTCATAATCCTCATCCTGAAGCTGCGCCATGGCATATTCCAGGCCTTCCTTATTGTGGGCAGTATCGCATATAACCTTTGGCTCATAGCGTAAAACTTCCCAGCGTCCTCGCAGGCCAGTGTTCTTTACAACTCCCGCTATCCCCTCTTTAATAGCTTCTGCGGAAATATTCCAGCCATTTTCATTCAGCACTTCTATAGCAGTGAGTACGGTTCTTTTATTCTTGCGCTGATAGTAGCCTTTTAGATCTGATTCCAGGTCTTTTTCCGGATGATCTTCTGCCAGAAAAAGTGGAGCCTCCTTGGCTTCCGCAATCATCCTGAATACGGGCAGGGTTTCAGAATTCTTTTCCCCGATCACCACCGGCACCTCCTGTTTTATTATTCCAGCCTTTTCTTCAGCAATTTCAGCCAGGGTGTTACCCAGGATCTGAGTGTGATCCAGGCCAATGTTGGTTATTACAGAGATCTCAGGAAGAATAATGTTGGTGGAATCCAGGCGCCCACCCAGCCCTACTTCTATTACTGCTACATCTACCTGCTCCCGGCTGAAGTAACTGAAAGCAAGGCCAACTGTCATCTCGAAAAAAGATAGCTTATGCGTTCTGAAAAAATCCTGGTTCTGCGCCACGAAATCCACAACCGCTGATTCACTGATCTCTTTTCCATTGATCTTTATGCGCTCCCTGAAATCCTTCAGATGCGGCGAGGTATACAAACCTACCCTTAATCCGTTTTCCTGC
>CBFGYW010000288.1:0-3017 GCA_965653085.1 uncultured Salinimicrobium sp. | reverse complement strand
GAGACCGGGGAGTTCCGCTTTGACGAGGAATTCCTTGTCATCTTCGTTGATATGCAGGATCACCTCGGTACCTCTTTCCTGTTTGTCTGCTTCCTCAAGCGTGAATTCTGTAGTACCTTCGCATACCCAATGGGCTGCAGGCTCATCCTTGTAAGACTTGGTGATGATCTCTACCTTATTGGCTACCATAAAGGCGGAATAGAATCCAAGGCCGAAGTGGCCAATGATCCCGCTGTCTTTTGCCGAATCCTTATATTTTTCCAGAAATTCCTCAGCCCCTGAAAAAGCGACCTGGTTGATGTATTTTTCGACCTCTTCTTTGGTCATCCCTATACCCTGGTCAATAATGTGGAGTTTTTTGTTCTCCTTGTCGATCCTGACTTCAATTATCGGGTTTCCATATTCTACTTTGGCCTCCCCGATACTGGTGAGATGTTTTAGTTTTAGAGTTGCGTCGGTTGCGTTTGAAATAAGTTCTCGCAAAAAGATCTCATGGTCGCTGTAGAGGAACTTCTTTATAAGAGGGAAAATGTTTTCTACAGATACATTGATGTTTCCGGTTGCCATATATTTTAATTTAAATTTGGTTTTACTTACTGCTCTTTCCTTGTCAAAAAAAGTACCAAGTCCCTATCGCTGACAAAGTGACACTACTGAAGGTTCTGCCTTGTGTTTCCTGCTATCCTGAACCATTCTGTTAGGATATCCTTAAAAGCTTTTCCTTGCGTGTTAAACAAGTATAATTGACTTTGAGTCAGGATATTAAGCAATAAAATTGGATTGCTGAAAGAAAGGATCTTAATGGTCTTTCTTATAATTGAAAGTGAACTGAATGTGTAACTAAAAATGAAAACCATGAAAACTATGAAAGCAGCAATGACAATGATCTTTCTCCTGGTGAGCTCTGCAGGGTTCTCCCAGGTGTTCGGAGACTTTGACAGAAATATGGACAACTCCATAGACAGAGATGAGTTCAATACAGTGTATTCCAATAATTTCTCAACCTGGGATACAAATGGAGACGGTACCCTTGAAGACCGGGAATTTTATGACACCACCTTTAACCGGCTGGATACAGATATGGATGGGAACCTCGGCCGAGCCGAATGGAGCGATGGCTATGATAATGTCTATGGAGATTATCTGGGAACCCGCGACCTTGGTCAATTTGATGGGGATGGAGATGGTATGATCTCCAGTGAGGAATATTATAACGGGTTTGCAGATACTGATTTCTACAGAAGCTATGATGCCAATAGCGACAGTAGTATAGATTCAGATGAGTTCAATGAAACAGTTTTCAATAACTGGGATGAAAACGGAGATGGGATCCTGGATACTGATGAATTCGAAATGTACAGCTCCCGGTATATTGACTAGTAAAACAAACTGAAATTAAAATGAAAAAGCAGCCCTGAAGTTCTCAAGGCTGCTTTTTTATTTATAGACTGTAGTAAGACCTTTGGAAAGGATCTATTGTTTAAGGGTTTCAGAATTGGTCTTTACCGTGTTTTCCTCCAGCTGGCGGTTCTTCACATACTTCTCCAGCCACTGGTCCTGCTCCCACAGAACGTGGAGTACAGATTCCTTGGCGCTGTACCCGTGGCTTTCTTTTGGCAGCATCACCAGGCGGGCAGTTGCTCCCAATCCTTTCAAAGCATTGAAATAGCGTTCGCTCTGCATAGGGTAGGTGCCCGAATTATTATCTGCCTCTCCGTGGATCAGCAGGATGGGCGCCTTCATTTTGTCGGCATGCATGAAAGGAGACATAGAGTTGTAGACCTCGGGAGCTTCCCAGTAATTGCGCTCCTCACTCTGAAATCCAAAAGGCGTGAGGGTCCTGTTGTAGGCCCCGCTACGGGCGATTCCTGCAGCAAAAAGGTTGGAGTGGGAAAGAAGGTTTCCTACCATAAAAGCACCGTAACTATGGCCCCCTACAGCTACCCGGTTCCTGTCGATATAGCCCAATTTATCAACAGCATCAATACCAGCCTTGGCATTTGCAACAAGCTGGGTCCTGAAACTGTCGTTAGGCTCTTCGTCTCCCTCCCCAACTATGGGGAAAGCGGCATCATCCAAAACCACATATCCTTTGGCTAGCCAGTAGATGGGCGAGCCGTAATAGGGATAGGTGAAGGAGTTGGGGTTGGCAGTATTTTGTGAAGCACTAGCCTTGTCTTTATATTCGGTGGGATAGGCCCACATGATCATCGGCATTTTTTCCTTTTTCTCCTTGTCATATCCTACCGGAAGATAAAGGGTCGCATTCAACTCCAGGCCATCCTCCCTTTTGTAGGTGATCACCTCCTTGTGCACATCCTGAAGTGCCTTAAAGGGATTATCAAAATAGGTGATCTGAGACAAGTCATCCTTCGCCTGAAGATCGCGGATATAATAATTAGGATACTCTACCGCCGATTCAATTCTCACCAGCAGTTTCCCTTCCTCCAGGTCCAGTACGTCTACCAGGTCTTCTTTTTTATCTGTAAAGGATGATTGGTATAGTCTCTCTGTCTTTCCGCTTTCGAGGTCTATCCTGTCGAAGAAAGGGAACTGACCCTTATCTGAAAAGCCATCCCCTAGTAAATAGGCGTCCCCATCATTCAGCGCAAGTACATAGGAGCCGTATTTGTTCTTTTTGGTAACAAAGCTTCCCGGATCGCTGTACCTGTCCTGATAATTCCTGTCGAAAAGCACCTTGGGCTCCTTGGAAGCATTGGATGGATCAAAGAGGTATGAACGGGTGTTCCTGTTGTTCCACCAGTAGTCCATTGCAATTGCGGTGTCATCATCTCCCCAGTAAATGCCGGAGAAACGGTCTTTTGTCTTCAGGATGGATCTGCCTTCTCCTTTAAATGGAGCTTCCAGCACAAACACTTCATCCCTGAAAGGCACCTCCACCTCGGGATCTCCTTTGTCGAGCGCCATTACATAAACCAGGCTGGCGGGTTTATCATCTCTCCACTGAAGGCTGCGACGACCCTCCCTTTCTGCCATGAAGCCCTGCGGAAGAACCT
>CBFGYW010000287.1:0-3022 GCA_965653085.1 uncultured Salinimicrobium sp. | reverse complement strand
AAGGAAAGGAAGTGGCCCAGGAATTTGGTTTTCCACTAGTTATCCGCGCCTCCTTTACCCTTGGTGGAAGTGGAGCTTCCTTCGTGCATACTGAAGATCAGTTCGATGAACTGCTCACCCGAGGCCTTGAAGCTTCACCAATACATGAAGTCCTTATTGATAAAGCCCTGCTGGGATGGAAGGAATACGAACTGGAACTGTTAAGAGACAAGAATGATAATGTCGTTATCATCTGTTCCATTGAGAATATGGATCCCATGGGAATTCACACCGGAGATTCCATAACCGTGGCACCTGCCATGACCCTAAGCGATACCTGCTATCAGAGAATGCGGGATATGGCCATTAAAATGATGAGAAACATAGGTGACTTCGCAGGCGGCTGTAACGTACAGTTTGCTGTAAGTCCCGATGAGAAGGAAGATATTATTGCCATTGAAATAAACCCTCGTACCTCCAGATCTTCAGCCCTGGCATCCAAAGCTACCGGATATCCCATCGCTAAGATCGCTAGTAAACTGGCAATAGGCTATACCCTGGATGAGCTTAAAAACCAGATCACTGAATCAACTTCGGCGCTTTTCGAGCCTACACTTGACTATGTTATTGTGAAGATCCCCCGCTGGAACTTCGACAAGTTTGAAGGCAGTGACCGCACCCTTGGGCTTCAGATGAAATCTGTGGGCGAGGTAATGGGAATAGGACGTTCTTTCCAGGAAGCCCTTCATAAAGCCACACAATCTCTCGAAATCAAGCGCAATGGCCTGGGAGCTGACGGAAAGGGCTATAAGAATTATGACCAGATCATAGACAAGCTTACTTATGCCAGCTGGGACAGGGTCTTTGTTATCTATGATGCCATTCAGCTTGGAATTCCGCTAAGCAGGATCCATGAGATCACAAAAATCGATATGTGGTTCCTGAAACAGTACGAGGAACTGAATGCCCTGGAGGTGGAGATTTCAAAATATTCAATTGATGACCTTCCGAAGGATCTGTTGCTGGAAGCTAAGCAGAAAGGTTTCGCCGACAGGCAGATCGCCTATATGGTGGATTGCCTGGAAAGTCAGGTTTATAATAAACGGGAAGAGCTCAACGTAAAGAGGGTTTACAAACTGGTAGACACCTGCGCTGCGGAATTTAAGGCTGCCACTCCCTATTACTACTCCACATTTGAAGCCGAAATCGAGACCAAGGACGGAAAGAGGTACGTAGAGAATGACAGCGTAATTACCGACAAGAAGAAGGTAGTGGTTTTAGGCTCAGGACCTAACAGGATCGGGCAGGGAATCGAGTTCGACTACAGCTGTGTGCACGGAGTCCTGGCTGCTTCAGAATGTGGATATGAGACCATTATGATCAACTGTAATCCTGAAACTGTTTCTACTGATTTTGACGTTGCAGATAAACTATATTTTGAACCTGTTTTTTGGGAGCATATCTACGATATCATCCGGCACGAGAAACCTGAAGGAGTGATTGTACAGCTGGGAGGCCAGACCGCGCTGAAGCTGGCAGAAAAACTTGACAGATACGGCATCAAGATCATGGGTACCAGCTATAAGTCCCTGGATTTAGCCGAGGATAGAGGGAGCTTCTCCACCCTGCTTCAGGAAAATAACATTCCTTATCCGGAGTTTGGGGTAGCCGAAACCGCTGATGAGGCTTTGGCTCTTGCTGATGAACTTGACTTTCCTATCCTGGTAAGGCCTTCATATGTATTGGGAGGCCAGGGAATGAAGATTGTGATAAACAAGAAGGAGCTGGAAGAGCATGTAGTGGATCTGCTCAGGAAGATCCCCAATAATAAATTGCTGTTGGACCACTACCTGGATGGAGCCATAGAAGCCGAAGCCGATGCCATCTGTGATGGTAAGGATGTTCAGATCATTGGGATCATGGAGCACATAGAACCCTGCGGAATACATTCAGGGGATTCAAACGCCACCCTGCCTCCTTTTAATATCGGAGACCTGGTGATGGAGCAGATAAAGGATCACACCCGGAAGATCGCTCTGGCATTAAACACCGTGGGCCTGATCAATATTCAGTTTGCCATTAAGCACGATAAAGTTTACATCATTGAAGCCAACCCAAGGGCCTCAAGGACAGTTCCATTCATTGCGAAAGCTTACAAGCAGCCGTACGTGAATTATGCTACAAAAGTGATGCTTGGAGAGATGAAGGTTAAGGATATCAAATACAACCCGCAATTAAAGGGATATGCAATTAAGCAACCCGTGTTCTCTTTTGATAAGTTCCACAAGGTCAACAAACAGCTGGGACCTGAGATGAAGAGTACTGGAGAAAGCATCCTTTTCATTGACAGTTTAAAAGATGATGCTTTCTATGAGTTGTACTCAAGAAGAAAAATGTACCTGAGTAAGTAATTATAGCTTTATACTTAAAAAAGGGTAGTTCCTTATGAAGGAACACCCTTTTTTATAACTGATATTTTTAAGGCTATGAGCTAATCCTCCGGAAAGGCTTCGGCATTGGTAAACACGGGTTCATCTTCAGAAAAATCCAGGGTAACAGCTTCGGGCACGTATTTCAAAATCTGGTCAATACCTTTTTTCAGCATTAGCTCGGTAGAAAACTTTCTGCTGTTGGCAAGTACCAGTCCATTCCTGGAGATCCTGAAGTAGTATTTTCCTGAGCCGGTCCTCATCCTTGTAAATGTAAAGTCAGATGTGTTGTCCCTAATTGCTGCAATGATCTGTTCGCAATCGGCTTTCTCCTTACAGGAAATACTTGTAAAAATCGTTTTTCCCTTTCGTGAGGCGAAGGTGAATTTAAAATTCCCATCCCGTTTACTAATGACAAATGCACTCATTGAACCTGAACTTAATTGAGGGGGCAAATTAAGATAAAGCTGAAAATGTAGCCTAACATAATAGGTCTTTTAAGCAGATAGTTATCACAAATTCTGGAAGACGAATATTAATTATTTAAACCCTTGAATGACAAAATTCCAGTGTCTCAGGGTTGAGATTTTTTTCCGAATTTTGATAAAATGAAA
>CBFGYW010000286.1:0-3035 GCA_965653085.1 uncultured Salinimicrobium sp. | reverse complement strand
CCTTCAGCACCTCGTCGGTAAGCAGCAGGTGATGGATGGCCACGCTGCACCTTACATCGAGCCCCTTTTCTTTGGCTTCCCGAATCAGATCTACAGATTTGGCAGTAGAAACCGTTGGAATATGCAGTTTTCCGCCTGTGTACTCCAGAATATGCAGGTCTCTTACTATCTGGAGTTCCTCTGCCAGGGCGGGAATCCCCTTCAGCCCAAGCATGGTGCTGGTCTCGTTCTCGTTTACCTGCCCATTTCCTGCGATCTTGTCCTCCTGCGGAAAGGACTGCACCAGCCCGTCGAAATTCTGGGTGTACTGAAGGGCGAGTTTCAGCAGATTGGGATGGCTCACGGCTTTCTTGTAATCTCCGAAAGCAATGGCTCCTGCCTGCTGCATATCGTACAGCTCTGCCAGATCCCTGCCTTCGCTGTCGACGGTCAATGCCCCTATTGGGTAAAGTTCCACCGGACTATCCTTCGCCTTGGATATAAGATAATTCACAGCTCCTTTGTTATCAGTAACCGGATTGTTTGCCGGATTTAAAGCTATTGCAGTAAAACCACTCCTGCCAGCGGTCAACAGCCCGTTTTCCAGGGTTTCCCTGTCCTCAAACCCTGGTTCCCCGAAGCTTACGCTGCTGTCAAACCAGCCCTGCGAAACGTGAAGGTTTTCAAAGGAGACCTCCAGATCTATTTTTTTGTTCCTGATGGGGGAGGCAATCTCCTTTATAATGCCATCTTCAATAAGAATGTCTACGATTTTGTTGTTGTGCGGACTCTCATTGTCAATCACTTTGGCAGATCTAACCAGTACTTTCATTTAATGAATTTTAAGATGAGCATTTCGGTCAATAAAAAGAACAACGCAAAAATAACAAACCATTTCCAAAGCGAATCGATTTCTATCTGGCTTTCCACGAACTGAAAGGCCGAAGGAATGGAAGAAGCTACCTCTGCCCCTTCTATAGATTCGAGGTCGAGGTAATTCATCCTGCTTTCTTTCCGGTTGACGTTGAAGCTTATATTTTTCAGGGAGCTGTTGTCCCTCATTATCTCAAAATGGCCGGGTTTCCCCGGTTCCTCTTCCAGGCTGATCAGCACTTTATTAGGAAAACTCCGCTGAAGGGGAATAAATGAAAAGCCCGGGGAGGAGAGGCTCAGGATCTCGTCTTTCTCCAGCGAGACCTCCACGTCCACCTCCTGCGGTTCCCCGAGAACATAATAAAGCGGAGTAGGAGTGAGGGCGAGATTTCCGAAGTTGAAAAAGGTGGGCACGATAAGAGGGGCATTTTGAAAATCGGAGTTTTCCTGGTTCAATGCCGCCGTAAAAAGAAAAGCATTCTCGTTTCGAAGGAGGAAGGCATCACCATTCTCGTAGCCCAAAATAGTTTCCCCCTGGCTGTTGGCCCTGTAATAGGACTGGACCCTGGGATACTGGAAATTCTCTACCCTCTCCTCGAAAACATCCCTGAACAGGGGGTGGCTATATTCTATTTCGGAAATAAGTTTTTCCTGCTCGATCTTCTCCTGAAGCCCCGGAAGTCCAAGGCCCCTCAGCAGGCTGTTATAGCTCTCGATATTTACGTCCTCTGAAGGAATGATTGTTAGAAAAACATTATTCCGTGCCAGTTCCTGAAGGCTGCCGACCAGGGAAGCAGAAATCTCCTGCGCTTCGTTCAGGATAATTAGGCCTGCCTGGGAAAGCTGATTGTAATCGACCTGTTCCGTAGTGAATTGACTGAAGCTGAAATCGGGGCCCTTATAGATCCTTTCCAGGAAGGAACTGTCTCCTTCCCCAATGACTACCACCTTTATGGATTGTGGTTTATTGATGCTGAAATACAGGCTGTTGTCGAATTCCATTCCCGAATCTTCTATCTCTATCTTTCCCTTTTCGATCGCCCCTGCAGGAAGCTCAAAGATGGTGTTTACAGGCCTCTCTTCCTCAAAGGAAACGCTGCGTTTGGCGAGCAGTTTTGAGTCGTCGTAAACAGATATGGAAACCTCCTGTTCCGTAGCCTCAGAAGTGGAAAGGCTAACGGAAAGCTCAGTTTTATCCAGTGTTTTTTCTGAAATAAAAGCAGTGTCTATGGCTATGTTCCTCAGATTCTCAGGTTTCAGTCGCACCAGATGGTAATTTAAATCCCCTTCGGGCTGCAGGGGGTCCGCAGCTTCCCTTTCCTGGAAATCAGAAATAATGATAAGGTTTTTCAGGCTTCCTTCATTTTCAGAAAAAAGGTTTCCGGCCTTTAACGCGATAGCCATCCAGTCCAGCTGTTCTGCAGAGAAATCCAGCTGCTGCAGTTCCTTCCGTAAAACAGCGGGCTCAGTAGCTTTATACTCTGCATCATTGGTAAACAGGTTAATTCTTCCGTCAACGGGAGCGGATTCCAAAAGTTCCTGCACACTCCTCCGCAGCAGCATCCCATTTGAGCCCCTGGCCTGCATGCTATAGGAATTGTCGAGATACACCACCGTTTCCTGTGTCTGGATATTTTCTTCCGAAGCCGGGAAATAGGGCTGTGCAAAAGCGATAACGAGGCAGGCGAGAAGGAGGCACCTGTTTGTGAGGATGAGCCATTTCTTGACCTGGGAGCTTTTCCGAGTCTTAAGAACTGCCTTTTTCAGGAACTTCACATTGGTAAAACTCTCCTTTTTGAACCTCCTCAGCTGGAAGAGGTGGACGAGCACCGGAATAATCAGTAAAAAGAGCCCATAAAGGAATTCCGGATGGATAAAGTGCATTCTTAGCAGGAAATTTATCAAAGATAAAAAATGGAGCCTTACTTTCTTTTGATTCTGAATTTAAAATTGGTGCCCTTGCCGAGTTCCGAATCAAGATCAATAGAGCCTTCCATATGGTCCAGCATCTTTTTCACCGTCGCCAGGCCTATCCCGCTTCCCGGATGCCCATCCCGGTCGTTGTTATCAAGGGTGGCGAACAGGTCGAAGATCTTGTCGAAATCTTTTTTAGCAATCCCATTCCCGTTGTCTTTCACCTCAAAGAAGTAGTATTCCTCCTCCTCCCTGTCACAGATCTTCAT
>CBFGYW010000285.1:0-3040 GCA_965653085.1 uncultured Salinimicrobium sp. | reverse complement strand
AAATAATATTTAACGCACTTGCTGGGCGAGATCTTCAGATCTCGGCCTTTCGGGCGCCAATCTTCAGATTGGCAAAACACTCATGTTCCTACGCAGCTTACTGCTTCAAAGTGATCTTTGGAACTCTCATTAGCAGGATCACCCCAATCACAAAAAAAACAACAAGGAAAAGAATTGAGAACCTTATACTCCCCGTCACCTGCGCGATTACTCCATATAGCAGCATCCCTATTACGATCCCTACTTTTTCAGAAACATCATAAAAACTGAAGTAACTGGCAGTATCCAAGGTATCCTCCGGCAGCATCTTGGAATAGGTAGAGCGCGACAGCGACTGTATCCCTCCCATCACCAGCCCCACACAGGCTGCGGTGAGGTAGAATTCATTCGGGGTGCTGATGTAGTAAGCGTAGCAACAGATGCCAATCCAGAAAACATTAATGAGAATTAAAGTTTTGATGTTCCCGATCCGGAGTGCAAGCCGCGATGTAAGCATAGCCCCCGCGACTGCCACCAGCTGGATGAGCAGGATGCTGATGATAAGTCCGGTGGTAGCATCCTGGCCGCTCCAGTCGATTTCCTCGATCCCGAAGTACGTAGCTATCAGCATCACCGTCTGCACTGCCATACTGTAGACAAAAAAGGCGCGCAGGTAGCTTTTCAGCTGTCGGTTGTGCCTTAGGGACCTCCAGATGGTTTTGAGCTCCCTGAAGCCATTAAAAAGCACATCCTGGGTGAGCGTCTGCTTCTTATTCCCCTTCGGAAGATAATAATAGGTGATCTGGCTGAAGCCGATCCACCACACCCCCGTCAGAACGAATGACAGCCGGGTGGGAAAGGCCTCATCTTCAAAACCGAACCAGTCGAATTTCAGGATCATCAGCAGGCATAGCACCAGCAGGATCACACTGCCTATATATCCGAAGGAAAATCCCCGGGCGCTTGCCTTGTCCTGCTGTTCCGGAAAAGCGATATCGGGCAGATAGGAGTTGTAGAATACCAGGCTGGCCCAGAATCCGATGAGGGCCGTAAAATAGCATAGCAGTCCGAACCACAGGTGCTCCAGGTTGAACCAGAAGAGTCCGATGCAGGAAAGTGCCCCGAGGTAGCAGAAGAACTTCAGGAAATTCTTCTTGTTTCCGATATAATCAGCAATTCCCGAGAGAAAAGGGGACATCACCGCCACCAGCAGGAAGGCTGCTGCGGTGACATAGCTGATGAGGGAATCGTTGTTGAAGCTAAGACCAAACAGTTCTACACTATCGCTGATCTTCTCGCCCTGCTCATCCCTGACAATGGTGAGGGCGGCATAAAAAATGGGAAAGACAGCCGAGGTGATCACCAGGCTGTAAACCGAATTGGCCCAGTCATAAAAGGCCCACGCATTGATAAGTTTCCTGCTTCCCTTAGGGAGTTGTTTCATTTGACGGAATTAAAAAAAGCCGCCCCTCTCGGGGCAGCTTTAAAAGTAGCATATTAATAAGAATTATCTAAAGGAAGTCACGCCATATTTTTTGGCTTCGGCGATGGCTTCCGGGGCCCATCTCTCAATATTATTGATCCTGGTCTGGTTTGAAGGGTGGGTACTCAGGAATTCCGGTGGTGCTCCTCCCCCGCTTTGGGCATTCATACGTTTCCACAGCTCGGCTGCTTCATAAGGATCATAACCTGCCATTGCCATAAGGGTAAGTCCAATCCTGTCAGCCTCCGATTCGTGGTTTCGGCTAAAAGGAAGCATAACCCCCAGCTGACTTCCCAATCCGTAAGCTTGTGCAATGATCTGTTGGGTAGATTCACTTCTTCCGCTGGCGGCAGCACCCACAGCAACAGCTCCAAGTTGTTGCAGCTGGGCGGCACTCATTCGTTGGGCTCCGTGATCGGCAAGGGCGTGAGCCACCTCGTGGGCCATGATGGCTGCCACTCCGGTCTCAGATTGTGCTACGGGAAGGATTCCAGTATAAAAGGCAATCTTTCCACCCGGCATGGCCCAGGCGTTAACGGTTTCATCGTCCTTGATCAGCTTGAACTCCCAGGCGTAACCTTCAAGGTATCCCTGGTATCCGTTGGCATCAAGGAATCTCTTCGCAGCAGTGGCGATCTTGTTTCCCACTTCCACCAGCATTCTGGATTCGGGCGTTCCCGTCACCACCTGGCTTTCTGCCAGCACCTGGTCATATTGTGCAAAAGAGGCGGGAAAGATCTGGGAATTCGACACGAAATTCAGATTCTTTTCCCCTGTAAAAGGATTTACTTTACAAGCCACCACCAAAAGGAAGGTACTCATAAACAGTATGATTCTTGTTCTAGTAGTTTTCATATCATGCAGTTTTAGAATGTTAAAGTTAATAAATCACAGAAGGGACTAAATTCCCTTTAATTAAGGTTTAACAAAAAAGGGGCCAAATATCTCTCCTAATCTGAAATGGCATCCTCAAAAAAGTTAGCATCTTTGCATTTTGAACTGCATCAGCTATGACCCTAGAGAGAAAAGACAAGATTCCGGTACAGCGATTACTGGTTCCTTCCTATATACTTTACGCCGGAAAATTCCTTACCGCTGTCTCCCCTTTTGCTGCCAGCCGCTTTGCTGCCAAGCTTTTCCTTACTCCCTTCAGGTATAAGCTTCCGAAGCGGGAGATGGAGATGGACCGGGAGAGCAGGCAGGAGACAATTCACGTTCCGTCAATAAATCGCGATATTGTGGTCTATCATTACGGGGAAGGGCCTAAGAAGATCCTGCTGGTTCACGGCTGGAGTGGCCGCGGAACCCAACTCGCCGTTATGGCCAAGGCCCTGAAAGAAGAAGGCTTCGGGATCATCAGCTTTGATGCCCCGGGTCACGGAAAGGCCCCCGGAAAGATAAGTATGATGCCCTTTTTCACCCAGGCGGTACTGCATTTGGAGAAAACCTACGGACCATTTTATGCTGCCATCGGCCACTCCCTCGGGGGTATGGCATCTTTGAGAGCTGCCAAGGAAGGGATGAAGATTGAGAAACTGGTCGTCATAGGTACTGCCAATTCGGTAACCCACATTACCC
>CBFGYW010000284.1:0-3040 GCA_965653085.1 uncultured Salinimicrobium sp. | reverse complement strand
CTTTCGTTCTGAAACCGACGGATGAAAATACCAGGGTTGCGTTGTCGGGTACCTCAATGGAGTAATTACCATCCATGTCTGTGATGGTTCCCGTGTTGGTTCCTTTAATAATAACATTTACTCCCGGAAGGCTCATTCCGTCCTCCGCAGCAGTTACGGTTCCGGTTACTAGCCGTTCCTGAGCAAACAGATCTGCTGCCTGAAAAAATACCAGCAACAGGGCCATAAGAATCATTTTTCTTCTCATAGGTTGGTTGTTAATTTTGGTTAAACGAAAGAAAGATAGTAAAATAATTTTAACGTACTTTAAGTTCTTCCGTAAATAGTGATTTTTTGTCCATTCTTTTAACACATGCCGCAACAGCGCCTCTTCGATGGGAATTCTGCTGTTTCAGAAAGGAGGTTTTAAGAAAACTGAAGCTCAGGCCATTATCATAATTTTAAAAGAGTCGCTAAAATTTTTTAACATTGCAGTAGAAGTACCATCCTAAAACCGAAATCAACCATGAAAAATGAATCCTCCGAAAATAATTTTCCAACACGTCATATTATTTTTACTGTAAACACAGTGAAATCCCTTCTCCTGCTCCTCAGTGGGGTTCTCATTCTTTCCTCCTGCTCCACCACGAAGCCGGTGAGCAGCAGCATCAATGACAACTTCAATACGGCACCTGCCTTTAAACCGGGCTTCTCTGGCCTGGTCGTCTATGACCCGCAGCAGAAAGAAATACTCTACAGCCATAACGGAGATAAATATTTTACCCCCGCCTCCAATACGAAACTCTTTACTTTTTACACCGGGCTAATGACGCTGGGAGATTCAGTGCCAGCTTTAAGGTATACCGTTAGGAATGACTCCCTGATCTTTTGGGGGACCGGAGACCCTTCCTTCCTTCACGAACAGCTTCCGGATTCGAAGGTTTTTGATTTTCTGAAGAACCGACAGGAAAAGCTCTTTTATGCTGCCCCCACTTATGCCGAAAAACAATTCGGACCCGGCTGGGCCTGGGATGATTACAACTCCTATTATTCCGTGGAAAGAGGAGATTTTCCGATTCATGGAAATTATGTGACCATTTACTTTCCCGAGGGTGGAGCCACGCCTCAAACAACACCCTCAATCTTCCAGGACTCCCTGCAGTTGAACGATGACAGCTCTTCCAAAAGAAGCAGGGCGGTACGGGATATCTCAAAGAACCTGTTCCGTTATCAGCACCCCCAGGGCAATAGGGAATACACTCAGGAGGTTCCGTTCAAATATTCCCCCCAACTGGTGGCCGCCCTCTTGAGTGATACCCTCCAGCGGCCCGTAAGTCTGCTGCAGCAGCTGCCGGATACTATTGAACCTGAAAAAACCCTATACAGCATCTCCACCGACAGTATGTATCAGCGGATGCTGCAGGTAAGCGATAATTTTATTGCTGAACAGGTTCTCCTCCTGGCAGCTGGCGAAATTTCAGATACTTTGAAAACAGATATCGCCATCGACTATATGATGGAAAACCACCTGCAGGACCTCCCCGATGAACCTCAATGGGTGGATGGTTCGGGCCTTTCGCGCTATAACCTTTTCACCCCCCGTTCTGTAGTGCAGCTGCTTGAAAAAATATATGCTGAAGTCCCCCAGGAACGTTTATTCGAATTATTGCCCGCCGGTGGGGAATCAGGCACCATAAAAAACCTTTATAAGGCAGATACCCCCTATGTTTTCGGAAAGACCGGAACCCTAGAGAACAATCATAGCCTCAGCGGTTTTCTGAAAACCAAGAGCGGAAAGGTCCTGATCTTTAGCTTTATGAACAGCAATTACACCGTTCCCTCTTCTGAAATCAAGGCTGAAATGGAAAAGATCCTGCTAAACCTGCGGGATAATTTATAAACAGTCCGCCCCCGCCCCTTAAAAATTCCTTATTTTCGTTTAGATAACTTTAAGAGCATGGAAAGAAGAAACTTTATAAAAAACCTTGGGGTAGGTACCGCAGCCCTGCCTCTAGCGGGCCTACTGCCAATATTTGATACCAGGGCTGCAACCCATAATCCTCAGGTCCTGGAGCTTCTTCCAAAAAGGCTTTCTGCCGGAGATACGATAGGGATCGTAAGCCCCTCCAGCGCGATCTTTGATTCGGAACCCTATGAAATTGCCGTTGAAACCTTTCAGGCAATGGGCCTGAAGGTGAAACTTGGGGAATTCGTCAAGAGCCGTTATGGCCACCTGGCTGGCACAGATGAAGAAAGGGCACAGGAATTCAATGACATGTTCAAAGATTCTGAAATCGATGCCGTGATCGCTTTACGCGGAGGGTCGGGCGCTGCCAGGATCCTGGACAAAATTGATTATGAAGCCATCGCTGCCAACCCAAAGATCTTTATAGGCTACAGCGACATCACCGCCCTCCACATGGCAATTTATACCAAAACGGGACTTGTAACCTTCCACGGGCCCCTGGCGGTATCCACCTGGAACCAGTTCTCGTATGAATATTTCAGAAGGCTGCTCTTCAACGCTGAAGCAGTGAAGTGGGAAAACCCCAAAAACAAGAGAGGGCAACTCGCACAGACCACCAATAGAACAAGAACCATCACCCCCGGAAAAGCTACAGGCCGACTCCTTGGGGGAAACCTCTCTGTGCTGACAGGCATTATGGGTTCAGAATATTTTCCAAAGGACTGGAGCAATACCATTCTGTATCTTGAAGATGTTGGAGAGGCCATCTATGCGGTTGACAGGATGATGTCACAGCTGATGCTTGGGGGCGTGCTGGAACAGATCAGCGGCTTTGTATTCGGAAAATGTACAGAATGCGATCCAAAAGGCAGTGGCTACGGCTCCCTTACCTTGGAAGAAGTGATCGACTACTATATAAAACCTCTGGGAATCCCCGCCTATACCGGCGCGATGATCGGACACATAGATGATAACTGGACCATTCCCAACGGAGCAGAAGCAGAGGTGGATGGCACCAATGGAAGCCTTCGGTTGCTGGCTCCAGCAGTGAAATAAGCTTTAAAGAAGTGGAATAGCTTCAGGATAACACTAGTG
>CBFGYW010000283.1:0-3049 GCA_965653085.1 uncultured Salinimicrobium sp. | reverse complement strand
TAAGCCTTCAAAATATTTGTTTCCATTCCATACCAGGTCCTTCTGTTCCTGAGTAAGCTCGAAATATGGCTTGTGGATGGGAAAATTGAATTTATGAGAATTGTTTACAAGCTGATCTCTGTACCAGCTCATGCTCTCTCCACGCCAGGGAAAAATTGCATTTTCAAAAACCGAGAGGCCCGTATTCGGGATAACCAGATCTTCATCTATACCTATCACGTCTCCATAACCCTCACATTTAGGGCAGGCGCCATAAGGGTTGTTGAAGCTGAAAAGGTGGGTGTTTGGTTCGAGAAACGTTATTCCGTCCAGTTCGAATTTATTGCTGAACTGCCTCATCCTGTTTTCCGAAAGGATCTCAATGAAAAGCTCCCCCTTTCCTTCAAAAAAAGCCGTCTGGGCTGCATCTGCCAGTCGGTTGAAGAAGTCTTCATCATCTTTGGTCACTATCCTGTCTATAACCAGGTATAGGTTTTTGGTGGTTACTCCTGAAAGATCGGCCTCATCAATGCGGAGGATCTGGTTTTCGGACTTTATCCTGCTGTAACCCTGCTGTAACAGGACCTTCAGCTTTTCTTCCGTGGTTCTTCCTTCTTCAACATGAACCGGAGCCAACAGCAGAAGTTTTTCTCCTTCGGGAAAGGATTTAATAAAATCTATAACGTCGCTTACAGTGTCTTTTTTCACTTCCTGGCCTGAAATAGGAGAGATCGTCTTTCCAATCCTGGCAAACAGTAACTTCAGGTAATCATAGATCTCGGTAGAAGTCCCCACAGTAGAACGGGGGTTGGTGGAATTCACTTTCTGCTCGATTGCAATTGCCGGAGCAATTCCTTTTATATAATCCACTTTGGGTTTGTTCAGTCGGCCCAAAAACTGCCGGGCATAGGAAGATAAGCTTTCCACGTAACGTCGTTGGCCTTCTGCATACAGGGTATCAAAGGCGAGAGAGGATTTCCCCGACCCTGATAGTCCCGTGAGCACCACCAGTTTATTCCGGGGTATAATGGCGTTTATATCCTTCAGGTTGTGGAGCTTAGCGCCTTTAATTATTATGTTTTCTTTTGGATTTATTCCGGTAACATCAACTGTCATATCCACTTCAATTAAAAGAAAAACAAAGATACTTAAAGTTAGGTTTTAAAGCCGGTTAGAGGGGGAGGGTATTGTATCCGGAATTTAAATTTTAGTTAAATACATTAACTTTTTTTTGTACATGTAAAAATTTTGACGTTATATTTGTTCCAACGCCAATCTTAAAAATTATTGCCTATAGCATAAAGTTACTTTTGAACCAAAACTAACCTCCAGGTCGCCCCAATGACCTGCTAAAAGTAACTCTTATGGAAAATGTTGAGGCAACAGATGCTTTCTTGGTAAAGAAGTATATCAATGGAGATGAGGATTCACTCTCTCTTCTAATCAACCGGCACCAGCAGCGTATTTACAGTTTTATCTATTCTAAGGTCTACGACAAGGATGTGGCTGAAGATATTTTTCAGGATACCTTCATTAAAGTAATCCGGACCCTGAAGAAGGGCAGGTACAACGAAGAAGGCAAATTCCTTCCGTGGGTGATGCGAATTTCTCACAATCTTGTTATTGATCACTTCAGAAAGAATAAGAGAATGCCCAAGTTCGAGAACAGTGGCGACTTCAACATCTTCTCTGTCTTAAGCGACACAAGCCTGAATGCTGAAAAGCAGATCATCCAGGACCAGATAGAATCCGACCTTCAGGAACTGATAAAGGAATTGCCTGCAGACCAGCTGGAAGTCCTGGTGATGAGGATCTATAAGGATATGAGTTTCAAGGAAATTTCAGAAAATACCGGAGTGAGCATAAACACCGCCCTGGGACGAATGAGATATGCTCTTATCAACCTGAGGAAAGTGATTGAAAAACATAATCTTATTTTGACGAATTAAAACAATAATAGATTAGTTGCCACGTTATTATCTAAAATCACCTAAAATAATAGCATGGCAAAAATTTACTCTGAAAATTCTCCAAAACAGGCGAAGAAACAACATCCCAGTAAAGAAACAATATTGTTTCTGCTGAACTATTCCAAAGCTTTAAAGGTTAGCAAGAACAAAAACCTTGAGTTCGAGACTTTCTTGAACTGAATATGAAAGACCCGCTTTAGCCACGGGTCTTTTTTTTCGCCTATCCAGTTTATTGCTTTTCTGAAAAGAAAAGAGGAACTAGATACCTTTCTTTTTGTAATATTCTTTTAAGACACTCTGTCTTCCAATAGTCCTGGTAATGACGTCCTTTTCCAGATTCCAGCCTCGGGCGGGAGAATACTGTCTTCCGTACCAGATTATCTGAAGGTGAAGCTCATTCCACAATTCTTCAGGGAATAGTCGCTTCGCATCCTTTTCTGTCTGAACCACATTCTTTCCGTTGGAAAAGTTCCACCGGTACATCAGGCGATGTATATGGGTGTCAACAGGAAAGGAGGGAACACCAAAGGCCTGTGACATAACCACACTCGCGGTTTTGTGTCCCACCGCTGGAAGGCTTTCCAGTGCCTCTATATCAGCGGGCACCTGCCCACGATACTTTTCCACCAGGATCTTTGAAAGCCCATGGATTCCTTTTGCCTTCATGGGAGAAAGCCCTACTGGTTTTATTATCTCCCTGATTTCCTCCACCGAAAGCTTGATCATATCATAGGGATTATCGGCCCTTGCAAAGAGCAGGGGAGTAATAATATTCACCCGCACATCAGTGCTCTGGGCAGACAGTAAAACTGCAATTAGAAGGGTGTAGGCATCTTTGTGGTCCAGAGGAACAGGAACCGTTGGATAAATTTCCTTCAAGGTATCTATGACAAACTGTACTTTTTCCTTCTTGGTCATTATTGATTAACTTTACACAAAAGTAATAATTATGACCACACTGAAAGCGGGAGATAAGGCTCCCGATTTTTCCGCCAAGGATCAGGACGGAAAATTAAGGAGCCTGGAGGATTATAAAGGGAAAAAACTGGTGGAAAAGTATCGTGGGCAGGTGCCCGCTGATATAGAGGCACTGGAAAGCC
>CBFGYW010000282.1:0-3053 GCA_965653085.1 uncultured Salinimicrobium sp. | reverse complement strand
GTTTACTGCGAAATAAAGCCAGGGGATCTTTGCGATAGGTTCCAGCAGGTAGGGGAACTGTCGGGTGGCCTCTCCGGTGGTTTTGTCGAAATAGGTGATTCGCACAGGGGATTTGGTGCGGATGAGCTTAGGTTTTGGGCCGTCCGATTTCAGGGGCAGTTCCATTGCAGCCCAGATCCCTTTTTTGTCAAAGGATTCCGCCAGGCCTTCCAGGGCTCCATTGTTCCGAGGTTCCCTGTCGCTTTCGGCAAGCAGGTTTTCGGGAAGCGTCAGGGATTCCAGCACTTTTCCTTCGGAAGAAACCTTCAGTACGGCAGGATCGATCGCGTCATCTATGCCGCCTTCGCTGCTGATGTAGAAGAGGTTGTTGGTTGGGTCGAAGATTATAGATTCCAGGTCGTAATTCTGCTTTTCTGAAGTTTCCGGAAGGTCCAGGCGAACGACTTCAGAAAGGATGATGGTGTCGATGCTTTCTTCAGAAATCACAATATCGGCCTTGTAGAAGCGGGGAGTGGAAGGGTGGTCGCTGACCATAACAAAGCTGCCGTCTACGTAATCTATTCCGGAGAGACCGCCAACTTTGGTGTCTCCCACAGTAAGTTCTTCGGGGATGGTGTAATCATCCAGCAGGCGCACCTGCAGATTGCGGGTTTCACCCAGGCGGGTGCTTTTGCAGCCTGTGAGGAAGAGGGCAGCCAGAACAAAGGGAAAAATCTTTTTCATGAAACCAAAAATAACAAATCCTTAAGATTAAAATGGGATATCCTTATTAGAAATTCCTTCGGATAAATTCTAAATTTATTTTCTAATCATAAAAACCTAAAGTGATGAATGAAGATCAGTTAGAAGGAAAATGGAAACAGATAAAAGGGGAGTTTAAACAGAAATACGGAGATCTTACCGATGACGATACGACTTATACCGAAGGGAAGTTTGACGAGCTGCTTGGGCGGCTTCAGGAACGTACCGGAAGGGATAAGGAGGCCCTGAAACGGGAGATCGACGAATGGTAGACTTTTCCGGCCTCGAGCTGGCATTTCTGAATGTTTGATGACCACTTGTGGGGGCCTTTGTATTCGTTAAAAATAAGGGAAGCGGTTGATTTCAACCGCTTCCCTGCTTTTCTATGGTCTCACTCCCATGACCGGGAGTGGGTAAAGTATTAGGATTTATTCTATTTCCTCCTGATTT
Organism: uncultured Salinimicrobium sp.; assembly: GCA_965653085.1. Lineage (GTDB taxonomy): Bacteria > Bacteroidota > Bacteroidia > Flavobacteriales > Flavobacteriaceae > Salinimicrobium. The sequence continues at coordinate 1,862 of CBFGYW010000282.1, read as the reverse complement.
CTGAACACCAGTTCCCCGTTAAAGGCGTCCAGGAGGATGATGCTGTCCGTAGAGACCTTTCCACTGAGGATTTCCTTCGAAAGCTTGTTCATCACCTCTCTCTGGATGACCCTTTTTACCGGACGGGCACCATATTGAGGGTCGAAACCTTTTTCTGATAGATAATCCACAGCTTCCTGGGTGGCGTCCAGGGTAATCCCCTGCTGAGCCAGCATTTTAGTAACTCCCTTCAGCTGCAAGCGGACGATCTCCTTGATATTCTTCACCGTCAGTGGAGTAAACATCACGATGTCGTCTATCCTGTTGATGAATTCGGGCCTTACGGTTTTTCTCAGCAGCCCCAGCACCTCGACTTTGGCACCTTCAATAGCAGCATCCAAATCCTTCTCCGATCCGAATTTCTCCTGGATAATGTCTGCTCCCATATTGGAGGTCATTATGATTATGGTATTCCTGAAATCGGCAAGACGGCCTTTGTTATCTGTCAACCGACCTTCATCCAGTACCTGAAGCAGGATGTTGAAGGTATCGGGATGGGCTTTTTCGATCTCGTCTAGCAGCACTACTGAATAAGGCTTTCTCCTCACGGCTTCGGTCAGCTGGCCACCTTCATCGTAACCCACATATCCCGGAGGGGCACCTACCAGTCGGCTCACAGCGTGGCGTTCCTGATATTCGCTCATATCGATCCTGGTCATGGCGCTTTCGTCGTCGAAGAGGTAATCTGCCAGGGCTTTGGCCAGCTCGGTTTTACCGACACCGGTGGTTCCCAGGAAGAGGAAGGAGCCGATGGGCTTCTTCTGGTCCTGCAGGCCGGCGCGGCTTCTCCTAACGGCATCGCTCACGGCTTCAATGGCTTCTTCCTGACCTACAACACGTTTGTGGAGTTCCTCCTCGAGCTTCAGAAGCTTTTCCCTTTCGCTCTGAAGCATTTTTGTTACCGGGATTCCAGTCCATTTGGCCACCACTTCAGCGATGTCTTCGTTGGTGACCTCCTCTTTGATGAGGGATTTCCCTTTCTGTTTTTCCTCGAGTTGTTTCTGAAGCTCTGTAAGCCGCTCCTGTTCCTCTTTTATCTTTCCATAGCGTATCTCAGCAACCTTACCGTAATCGCCTTCCCGCTCGGCTCTTTCGGCTTCCAGCCGAAGGTCCTCGATATTTGATTTGGCGGTCTGGATATTGTCTACCACATCCTTCTCGTTCTTCCATTGGGCGTGGAGTTCGTTGCGCTCATCTTTGTAGTTGGCAAGGTCGATGCTGAGGGCTTTCAGCTTGTTTTCGTCTTTTTCCCGCTTAATGGCCTCCATTTCGATCTCCAGCTGCATGATCTTTCGGTCGAGGACGTCCAGCTCCTCCGGTTTGGAGTTGATCTCCATCCGAAGCCTGGAAGCCGCCTCATCCATCAGGTCAATGGCTTTATCGGGAAGGAATCTGTTGGTGATATAGCGTTGCGACAGCTCGACGGCTGCGATAATGGCTTCGTCCTTGATCCGCACCTTGTGGTGGGTCTCGTACTTCTCCTTGATTCCCCGAAGGATGGAGATGGCGCTTTCGGTATCAGGTTCATCGACGTTCACCTTCTGGAAGCGGCGTTCCAGGGCTTTGTCCTTCTCAAAATACTTCTGGTATTCATCGAGGGTGGTAGCACCAATGGCGCGAAGTTCCCCTCTAGCCAGGGCAGGTTTCAGGATATTGGCAGCATCCATGGCTCCCTGCCCCCCGCCGGCACCTACAAGGGTGTGGATCTCATCGATGAAGAGGACTATGTTGCCTTCGCTGGAGGTCACCTCCTTGATCACCGCTTTCAGGCGCTCCTCGAATTCCCCTTTATACTTGGCTCCTGCAATAAGGGCTCCCATATC